>DAIUEA010000074.1:0-8033 GCA_036845365.1 Limnohabitans sp.
TCTTTATATTTCGCCCGGTTGCTACCTCACTTTTGATGGTGGCAATTTTGCTCGCAGGAATAATTGCCTACAAACTCTTACCAGTATCTTCACTCCCCCAAGTTGATTACCCAACAATACAGGTCGTAACCCTTTACCCGGGGGGGAGTCCAGATGTGATGACCTCTTCAGTGACGGCGCCATTGGAGCGTCAATTTGGTCAAATGCCTGGTCTGAACCAGATGTCCTCCACCAGTTCGGGGGGGTCCTCAGTCATTGTTTTGCAATTTAGTTTAGATTTGAATCTTGATGTGGCAGAGCAGGAGGTCCAAGCGGCCATTAACGCTGCAAGCTCTCTTATGCCAAGCGACTTACCGTCGCCGCCCATTTACAGCAAAGTAAACCCCGCGGACTCCCCAGTTATTACTTTGGCCGTGAGCTCTAAAACATTCGCTCTTACCAAAGTGCAGGACTTGGTTGATACACGCATGGCGCAAAAAATTTCACAACTGCCTGGTGTGGGGCTAGTAAGTTTATCAGGCGGGCAAAGACCGGCTATCCGGATTCAGGCCAATCCCAAACTGTTGGCCGACATAGGGCTTAGCTTAGATGACGTGCGAATCGCAATTGCTAACTCTAACGTCAACACTGCCAAAGGCAGTTTTGACGGGCCAGAGCGTTCGTCTACTATTGACGTCAACGATCAGATCAAAACGGTTGCCGAGTACAGCAACCAGATTATTGCGTTTAAAAACGGCTCGCCCATACATTTATCAGATGTAGCCAGTGTGGTTGACGCCCCTGAGAATATTAGGTTAGGGGCGTGGAGTATGGGAGAGCCTGCGGTGATTGTGAATATTCAGCGTCAGCCCGGGGCAAACGTGATTGAGGTGGTTAACCGCATCAAGAAACTTCTCCCCCAGCTCTCATCTACGATGCCCTCCTCCGTGGATGTGAAACTTCTTACAGACAGAACCACCACGATTCGTGCTTCTGTGCAGGATGTACAACTGGAGCTTCTTTTCTCGGTTGTTTTGGTGGTACTGGTGATTTATGCTTTCTTGGGCAACTTTTATGCAACCATTATCCCTGGTGTTGCGGTGCCACTGTCCCTCATCGGCACTTTTGCGGTCATGTATTTAGCCGATTTTTCTTTGAATAATCTATCGCTAATGGCTTTAACCATCGCAACTGGTTTTGTCGTGGACGATGCAATTGTGATGATTGAAAACATATCTAGGTACATTGAACAAGGAGACAGTGCGTTTGATGCAGCACTCAAAGGGTCCAAGCAAATTGGATTTACCATCATATCGCTTACTGTATCGTTAATTGCAGTGCTGATCCCCCTGATTTTCATGGGAGACGTGGTGGGTAGACTTTTCAGGGAATTCGCAATTACGCTGGCTGTCTCTATCATAATCTCAGCTGTCGTCTCCTTAACGCTTACGCCGATGATGTCCTCTAAGCTGTTAAAACACGTAGGGGAGGCAGATCAGAGCAGTTTTTATAAACTAACCAACGGGCTATTCAGTAAATTAACTAAGGAATACGATAAAACATTGACATGGGCGCTTGATCATCAAAGCAAGGTTTTAGTGGTGGTATTGATGACGATGGCCCTCACCGTTGGGCTTTACGTTTTGATACCCAAGGGATTTTTCCCGACCCAAGATACGGGCGTGATTCAAGGCATCAGTGAGGCCTCTCAAAGCGTCTCCTACAAGGCGATGGCTGAGTATCAACAAGACCTAGCAGATCTTATATTACAAGATCCGGATGTGGAGAGTTTGTCAAGTTTTATTGGCGTTGACGGAGTTAATTCAACACTCAATAACGGAAGAATCTTGATCAACTTAAAGCCGCACGCAAGTCGAGATGGTATTCAAAAAATTATTCCTAGATTGCAAGAAAAAGCAGACAAACTCCCCAATATAAAACTTTTTTTGCAAGCCTCCCAAGATTTGACCATTGAGTCTCGTATCAGTCGCACTCAGTATCAATTTACTGTTGAGAGTGCAAATCCAAGGGAACTTGGCGAGTGGGTCACCCAGATAGTGGATAAACTCTCGACATTGCCAGAGTTGATAAACGTTGCCAGCGATTATCAAGATAAAGGGCTCCAAGCGTATGTGGTCATTCACAGGGATGACGCTGCAAGACTTGGAGTAAGCGTGGCAGCCATTGACAATGCACTCTACAACGCATATGGACAAAGGCTGATCTCCACAATATTTACTCAAACCAACCAGTACAGAGTCGTGCTTGAGGCTAAAAAGAGCGCTGAGTTTGGTTTGAATGCGCTTAACGATATTTATGTACCTTCTTCCAACGGCCAACAGGTTCCCTTAAAAGCGCTTGCCCAAGTGCAAGAGCAGTATGGACTTTTAACAATCAATCACCAAGGGCAATTTCCCTCAGCCTCAATCTCTTATGATTTAGCAAAGGGGTACTCTTTGGGCGACAGCGTGAGGGCAATCAACGCAGCACAAGAGGCTATAAAAGTGCCTTCAAGTGTTGTGACCCGTTTTCAAGGCGCGGCTCAAGCTTTTAGTGCTTCACTGACCAACACGTTATGGCTAATTTTGGCAGCCGTGTTGACCATGTATATTGTTCTTGGAGTTCTTTATGAGAGCTTCATACACCCACTTACTATTTTGTCAACTCTTCCCTCTGCTGGAGTTGGAGCACTGCTCGCGCTGATCGCATCCAATAACGATCTTGGCATCATTGGGATTATTGGCATTATTTTGTTAATTGGTATAGTGAAGAAGAATGCGATCATGATGATCGATTTTGCGCTTGACGCGGAGCGGCGAGAAAAGAAGTCCGCGCGAGAAGCCATCCATGAGGCCTGTTTGCTCAGGCTTAGACCAATTTTAATGACCACAATGGCCGCGCTTTTGGGCGCCTTACCTCTTATGCTAGGAACGGGTGTGGGCTCTGAGCTTCGACACCCTTTGGGCATTACTATGGTGGGAGGGTTGATATTGAGCCAAGTACTTACCCTTTATACAACTCCTATCATTTACCTTTATTTTGATGGACTTTTTGCCGGCAATGCTGCAAAAGGCAACGTTCCAATAGAGAGCGATCGTGAAACAAAGTAAGCTTTTGAGTGCTTTATTTTGCGACGGTGCTTGTGGGATAGAACACAAGACCGTGTGATTTAAAAAGTAAACAACCCCAGCTGATGAGCATCTCCAAGCCCTTCATTCAAAGACCAATTGCTACAACGTTAATCACGGTTGCAATTGCTTTGTCTGGAGCGCTTTCTTATTTTTTATTGCCAGTCTCTCCGTTACCCCAAGTTGAATTTCCAACTATTTTGGTTCGCGCAAGCTTGCCGGGTGCAAGCCCTGAGACAATGGCCGCAACAGTTGCAACCCCTTTGGAGCGTTCACTGGGTAGGATAGCTGGCATCTCTGAGATGACCTCAACCAGTACCCTTGGGAACACAAACATTGTGATTCAGTTTGACTTGAGCAGGGGCATTGACGGCGCAGCAAATGATGTGCAAGCCGCAATTAACGCTGCACATGCTTTGCTGCCGACGGGTTTACCAATCAATCCAACCTACCGCAAAGTTAATCCCTCAGACGCACCTATTTTGATCCTTAGTTTGACCTCTGAGACGATGTCCAGGGCTGAGTTGTATGACGTTGCATCTACCGTTATGGCTCAAAAACTCGCCCAGATCAAGGGAATTGGTCAGGTCACTATTGGTGGGAGTTCACTGCCCGGCGTTCGAGTGGAGTTGGACCCTAAACTGATGACTCAAAACAATATTGGATTTGCTGATGTCAGTGCAGCCATCAGTGCCGCCAACTCCAATCGACCTAAAGGGGTTTTTGAGAGCGGAGAGCGGAGTTGGCAAATACTCACCAATGATCAAGCTAAAAAAGCAACTGACTATATGCCCGTGGTTGTGGCGTATCACCACAACGCCCCTGTCAGGTTAAAAGATATTGCAGAAGTCATCGATTCAGTAGAAGACCTGAGAAACGGGGGGATTGCCAATTCAAAGCCTGCCGTCTTAATTGTGTTAACCCGCCAACCGGGTGCGAACATCATAGCGACTGTAGACCTTGTGAAGGAGACACTTCCTGTACTCAGAGCCTCGATCCCCGCTGCAATTGATATCAATTACCCCATCGACAGAACCCCGACTATTCGAGCTGCGCTGCATGAGGTTGAGAAAACCCTGGTCATATCAACCGCTTTGGTTGTGATGGTTGTTTTCTTATTTTTGGGTAGCCCAAGCGCTACATTTATCCCAACTATTGCGGTACCGGTCTCTTTGATTGGGACTTTCGGGGTGATGTATCTTTGTAAGTTCTCGCTCAATAACCTCTCACTTATGGCGTTAACTATTGCAACCGGATTTGTGGTGGATGATGCCATTGTTGTTTTGGAGGCGATAGCGAGAAGAGTGGAGGGGGGTCAAAAACCTTTTGAGGCGGCTATTGAAGGAGCCAAGGAGGTAGGTTTTACAGTTCTATCCATCAGTCTCTCACTGGTAGCGGTTTTCATTCCCATACTGTTGATGGGGGGCATTGTGGGCAGACTCTTTAGGGAGTTTGCGATCACTCTATCGGTTGCAATAGGTGTTTCCCTTTTGATATCGCTTACCACAACGCCGATGCTGTGCTCAAGATTGTTAAAACAGGGCAAAGACAATCAAAGGAAGGGGTTCTCTCACTTTTCAGAAAAGATATTTAATAAGGTACTCAGTTTGTACAGAAGTTCTCTAAGCGTAGCCATCAGGTACAGACGGGTTACTTTGTTGGTTTTCTTCGCTACATTGGGTTTAAATTTTTATTTGTACACGGTTATTCCTAAGGGTTTCTTTCCTCAACAAGATACGGGCCGAATCATTGGAAATATCCAAGCAGATCAGAACATCTCATTCCAAGCGTTGCAACTCAAGATGGCAAAAATCACCGATATCGTGATGAGCGATCCCAATGTTAAAGATGTGATCAGTTTTACGGGAGGGGGACAACGCAACACAGGCAATGCCTTTATTGCCTTAAAACCGATCAACGAAAGAGCGTCAATGGAAGATACGGTAGCTGGTTTGAGAAAAAAATTAGCTTCTGTAGCAGGGGCGACCTTATATTTGCAACCTGTCCAAGACTTTAGGATCGGGGGCAGGGGTAATAATGCGTTGTATCAATTTACTTTGCTGAGTGATAATTTAACCGAGCTAAGAGCATGGGCACCCAAGATTCGTTTTGCAATGATGGATTTGCCCGAGCTAATAGATGTAAACACAGACGCTCAGGACAAAGGGCTACAGACCACCTTAAAAATTAACCGAGAAGCTGTTGCCAAGTTCGGATTAACCCCCAGCATTATCGACAGCACTCTGGGGGCAGCTTTTGGACAAACTCAGGTCTCAACTATCTTTAATCCTCTTAATCAGTACCACGTAGTGATGGAGGTTGCACCTAGGTACTGGCAAAGTCCGGAGATACTTAATCAAATGTACTTTAGTACTTTCGTCCCTACTCCCTCAACCTTTGGGGTCGGGGCTGCTCAGTCGGTCTCTGCAACTAGTGTTTCCCCAACACTCAACACAGGTAAACATCTAAATACAAAAGTCCCACTCAGCGCATTTGCTTCCTTTAGGACGGAAAATACTGCGCTGGTGGTGAATCATCAGGGCCAATTTGCAGCCACCACGATTTCATTCAATCTGCCCCCTGGTGTGTCGCTTGGGCAAGCATCGGATGCCATTGCGGCGATGTTTGAGAAGCTCCATGTGCCGGACACGGTCAGGGGTGGTTTCCAGGGTACTGCTCTGGCGTTTCAAGACTCACTCAAAACCCAACCCATGCTAATTTTGGCGGCTTTGATCACCGTGTATTTAGTGCTCGGCATTTTGTATGAAAGCTTAATTCATCCATTGACAATTTTGTCGACACTTCCCTCAGCAGGAATTGGGGCCCTTTTGGCACTCATGATGTTTAAAACCGAATTTAACGTGATAGCGATGATTGGCGTGATTCTTTTAATAGGGATTGTTAAGAAAAATGCAATCATGATGATTGATTTTGCAATTTCGGCTCAAAGAGATCACGGTTTGAATGCCCAAGAAGCGGTGACTAAAGCGTGTTTACTCAGATTCCGTCCAATCATGATGACTACGTTTGCTGCGATTTTGGGCGCTGTACCCTTAGCCCTTGGATCCGGTGATGGGGCAGAGTTTAGAAGGCCCTTGGGTATATCCATTGTGGGCGGGTTAATCTTGAGCCAAATTTTGACCTTGTACACCACGCCTGTGATTTATCTGTACATGGATCGACTTCGTCTATGGAGTAAAAAATGAATAAAAAAATCGCACAGTCACTATTTTTGCAAGCCCTCAAGTTTTGCTTAACAACCATTGCTTTAAGCTTGGCCGGTTGTATGATGGGGCCGGACTATGTGAGACCCAGTGCGCCTATTGCTCAGTCGTATAAGGAGGCTTCAGGGGATTGGAAGCCAGTAAGCCCAAAGGACGCAGTTTCAAGGGGCAATTGGTGGGAGATTTATAACGATCCCAAATTGAACGAGCTAATGCTCAAAGTTAAGCTCAACAATCAAACCATCGCTGCCGCAGAGGCTCAGTACCGTCAAGCCAAAGCTTTAGTCGATTCAGCCCAGGCGGGCCTGTTCCCAAATTTAAGTTTAAATGTGGCTCAAAGCAAGGGCGCTGCTCCTAATGCAAATTACTCTAGCGTTGGTTTGAACGCGAGTTGGATACCTGATTTTTGGGGGGGTGTCAGACGAACGGTCGAATCCAATAAGGCAACTGCCCAGGCCAGCGCTGCAAGTCTGGAGGGTGCGTTACTTGTCACGCGCTCTACACTGGCGCAAAGTTATTTTCAGCTCCGAATCACTGATGTTCAAAAGAAGATGTACGAGGACACTGTTGAGGCTTACAAGAAGTCACTCAAAATTACAGAGAATCAGTTTAAGATGGGTGTAGCCTCTCAGTTGGAGCTTAGTGAAGCGCAAACTCAGTTAGAGTCGACCGAGGCGCTAGCAATAGATATTGGGGTGACGCGCGCTCAACTTGAGCATGCCATTGCTGTATTGGTAGGTGAATCGCCTTCAGGATTTTCAATAGTGCCAGAGAGCGTTGAATTCTCCCCTCAAACAAACTCTTATATAAGTTCCATCTCAAATGTTCTTGGTAATTTACCGAGCGTACCAACAGGATTGCCTGCCCAGCTCTTAGAACAAAGACCCGATATTGCCAATGCGGAGCGTTTGATGAGCGCTGCTAATGCAAAAATAGGAATAACTAAAGCCGCTTTTTTCCCAACGCCCCTCATATCTGCATCTTCTGGATATCAAAGCTCAGTGTGGCCAGGTCTATTAAGCGCGCCCAACAAGGTTTGGGCCTTAGGACCTAGCGCCGCCTTGACGTTGTTTGATGGGGGTGCAAGAAGTGCTGCAACAAACCAGGCGTTTGCTGCTTACGATCAAAGCGTCGCAGTTTACAGGCAAACTGTTCTTAGTGCATTTCAAAACGTAGAGGATAATCTTGCCGCAACTAAAATACTTGAAGCTGAAATAGTCAAACAAAATCAGGCGGTTATCAGCGCAAGACGAGCTACAAATATCTCGTTAAATCAATACAAGGCGGGTATTGTGAATTATCTGACAGTGGTTACGAATCAGGTCATACAGTTAAACAATGAGAGAACCTTGATGAGTTTACAAAATAAACAAATTACTGCTCACATAAGTTTAATTGTTGCAGTTGGGGGGTACTGGGGAAATACAGTGAGGTCCAATTAATTAGATTCTAATAAATAGAAATTATTTGCCCTTGATCAGCACGCAAGCCAATTTTAAAAATTTTTAAATCGGTTTTCCGTCTTTATCAGTTTCTATCCAACCGTTGGCTCTCAAACAGTTGTCTCTGGTAATGACGTTAATTTCATTTTGACATCTTGTTGTTTCTGGAAAGGTGATGGATGAACAACTCGTCTGTCCAAGGCCGTGGTTAACACAATTTGTGTCAACTCGTGCTGGAGTAACGTAGCACTGGTTGAAAG
>DAIUEA010000075.1:0-1608 GCA_036845365.1 Limnohabitans sp.
CTTTTAGACCAAGCTGATTTTGCCCTTGAAGAGGGCGAGAGAATTGGCTTAATTGGTCGCAATGGCACTGGTAAATCTACATTTCTTAAAATCTTAAACAGACAAGAATCCTTGGATTCAGGAACTATCCAGTACCAACAAGGACTTCGTCTTAATTATGTGGCGCAAGAGCCCTCTTTCGATCCCGAGAAGACCATTTTTCAAGTCGTCAGTGAAGGTTTAGCAGAACTGTTAAGTTGTATTGAAGCCTACACCAATGGTACGCCTGACATTGATATGGACGAGCTCTTTAACCGCATTGATACACTGGGAGGATGGGGTTGGGAGCAAAGGGTTGAGCAATCCCTTGAGCAACTTCGCTTAAATGGTAAGTTAACAATATCTACCCTCTCAGGAGGTACGCTCAAGCGAGTCGCTCTTGCGCAAGCCCTTGTCTGTACACCGCAGGTGCTTTTATTGGATGAGCCCACCAATCATCTAGATTTAGAGAGCATAGATTGGCTTGCGACTTTACTCAATGAGTTTGACGGCAGTGCATTAGTAGTCACTCACGATAGATCATTCCTTGACAAAATCACAACTCGGATCGTTGAGTTAGATAGGGGTAAATTCAGATCCTATTTTGGAAATTACTCCCAATACAGAGTCAGCAAAGAGGAACAACTTGCACAAGAGAATGTGATTCAAGCCAAAGCTGACAAGCTTTTGGCCCAAGAAGAGATTTGGATTCGCAAAGGCGTTGAGGCCAGGCGTACTCGCTCAGTTGCAAGAATTGCACGACTTGAAGCTTTACGTGCCCAACGTCAAAGCCGACGAGATGCTATGGGCAAAGTCAAACTAAGTGTCGACATTGGAAGCCGTACTGGAAAAATAGTATCGGAATTGGAAAACGTATCCCTGTCGTTTGCGGATCGTTGTATTGTTAAAGATTTCTCCAGTATTATTTTGCGTGGCGATAAGATTGGGTTACTGGGGCCTAATGGAGCAGGTAAAACGACCCTGCTCAAGCTAATTTTGGGTACCTTGCAACCCGATACAGGCTCCGTTAAGTTCGGGACTCAACTGCAAATAGCCTATTTTGATCAAATGCGTGGGGCTCTTAATTTAGATGACACATTAGAGAATTTTATAAGCCCGGGTAGCGAATGGATTGAAATTGGAGAGCAACGCCAGCACGTAAAGAGCTATTTAGGCGATTTTTTATTCTCTCCCTCAAGGGCCAACTCCCCAGTTCGCTCATTGTCGGGGGGAGAGAGAAACCGACTTTTATTAGCCCGTCTTTTCGCCAGACCCGCAAACGTATTGGTCCTAGATGAGCCTACCAATGATCTAGACATTGAAACACTTGAGCTACTTGAGGAGTTATTGGAGAACTACAAAGGCACAGTTTTTTTGGTGAGCCATGACAGGGCATTTTTAGACAACGTTGTCACAAGCCTAATTGCTTATGAGGGCGACAGCTTATGGCGAGAATATGAAGGGGGTATTCAAGATTGGCTAGTTCAGTCGAGGAGAAACGCAAAAAGTTCACCCAATTTCCCCTCCGATCAGAGCCTAACTTCCCCATCACCAAGTCCCACAGGTGCTACTGTTGCCGAAAAGTCTGTA
>DAIUEA010000075.1:1618-7960 GCA_036845365.1 Limnohabitans sp.
ACATCTCTTAAGAAGAAAATGAGCTTCAAAGAGCAAAGGGAGTTGGAGACGTTGCCCAACCAAATTGAGAAACTGGAACTAGAGCAACAAGAGATTACAAAGTTAATTGAGGAGGGTTCAATTTTCAAATCGGATCCCCAAAAGGCCAATACGCTGTTGTCTCGAACCACGCAAATTGAATCTGAGCTTTTATTTTTGTTAGAGCGGTGGGAGTCGCTTTCTGCGAAAGCTTAAAAATGTGGCTCCTTTTTTAAAAAAACTTCCATAATTGCCATCAATTAACTTATCCTTTAAACATGGGTCAAATCTATTTAGTAAGACACGGACAAGCCTCTTTAGGCGCCGAGAACTATGATCAGCTGAGCCCTTTGGGAACTCTTCAAAGCGCTAGACTTGGAGCATATTTTAAAGAGTCCGCTATTTTTTTTGAAGCAGCCTACGTAGGCACCTTGGTGAGACAACAGCACACGCTTACTGAGTTGGTTCGAGGACTTGGAGTTGAGAACTTGTTCATAACCAGCCAGCCTGCTTTAAATGAATACGACAGCGCTGCTGTGATTAAGTCTGTGTGCGAGCAAGACATTCCCAAAGCATCTACGAGGGAAGGATATAAAGCGTATTTCAAGCTCTTGCGGGTTGGCTTATTAAGTTGGATGCAGGGGAAAACCAAACCTGTTGGCATGCCTAGCTTCAAGGAGTTTGAGTCAAATTTAATCAATACTTTAAATCACATTGAGACTCATCACACTGGTAATGTTTTGGTGGTGTCAAGCGGCGGTCCCATCTCAACTTTAATCTCCCATTTGCTTGATACGAGTGACTCAGGCAGGGTGGAGTTGAATCTGCAGCTTCGAAACACTTGTGTAAGCGAGTTGCAATACACCAAAAACAGAGCCCGCGTCATCAGCTTTAATTCACTTAACCATTTGAGCTTGCCGACTTATGCAGACTGGATCACTTATGCCTAGGCGTTACAGCTTTCATTTTCTTAATTTGCTTGAATACTTGGCATTGAGATAAGTTCCTTTAAAAGCGTGGCTAATTTTTCGCCGGCACTACCCAAAATAGCTTGTCCTTTCTCGGCAGTTGCATTGCTTGCGTTGCCCGCAGCTCCGTGTGGGTTGTAGTCCTGCATATGCCAACCTAACTTAGCGCTTTTACCGTCGCCTAACAGTTTGTAGTCAGCACTCCTTTGGGCGGAGGTTGAATTAAAATTTTGTGCCTTATTCATTAGAACGAGCTCGGGGGCAATGTGAAGCATCAAAGATGTTTCGATGTCCCCTGCATGTACGCCAAAGCGTTGTTCATGCGCACTAAATTGACTCATTATGTGGGGTTCTAGGGGTAATTGGTACCAACTAGAGCTAAACACCAATAAACCGAATTTGCCCCGCAGCTCCCTTGCGATAATGTCCATTAATGCCACGTTGCCACCGTGTGAGTTAAAAAGCAAGAGTTTTTTAACGCCTGCTTTTGCTACGCATGCCCCTATTTCCCGCGCGATGGCCAGCATCGTTTCCGGGGAAAGACTTAGTGTGCCTAAAAAAGCGGTGTGCTCCTCACTATAACCAAGTGTTTGAGTTGGCAAGAAAAATACTGGCTCAGACTCGTCTAGGTAGCCGAGCGCAACTTTTACGACTGCATCAACTATGTTAGTGTCAACTGACATAGGTAAATGTGGGCCGTGCTGTTCAGTGGCGGCTAGGGGCCAAACAGCGACAGATTTTTCGGGATCGAGTCGGGCGAAGTCAAGGGTAGTTAGTTGGCTCCAGTATTTTGACGTTAGGCTCATTGCTCTAATGGTAGTTTGTTTTGAACAGAATTGAAAGGTTCTGTAAGATACACGGTATGAAAATCCCACTTACTTTATCAAACTCTTGCGACCGACTGGGGCAGGTTAATCACAATGTCTTAAAAAAACAAACTATCCCGCCTCTGTATTTAATTTCCTTTAAATCCCTCACTAAAAGTTTAAGGTCGGGTTGCGAATATGTATTATTTGGAATATTTGGGCTTTTCGCATTACTCCCGTCTAATCCATCGTGGGCATCCTCCGCAGTTGTTCAAACCGAACAAGTGCGCGCTGAATTGGTGTCATTTGCACCTAAAGGGATTCAGGCCGGCGAAAAATTTTGGCTGGGATTGAAATTAAGTCACCAGCCCAATTGGCACACATACTGGAAAAACCCTGGTGACTCGGGGCTCCCCACTCAACTGCGCTGGGATTTACCTAAAGAACTTCGCACCGACCCTGAGTTGTGGCCAACGCCCAAAAAATTATATGTGTCTAACTTAACCAATTATGGATATGAGGGCGACGCCTTACTGGTGACCCCAGTACACGTGTCCCAAACCGCCCATTTTTTAAACTCATCACTAGAAGTCAAACTTCACGCGAGTTGGCTCGTTTGCAAAGACGAGTGCGTACCCCAGGAGGGAGATTTCCGTGCAATCATCCCCCTTAAAAGCTCATCTGCCTTAGATTCTTCAATTTTCGAATCCGTTATCTCTCAGCAGCCAATTGAAGTTTCCAATACAAGTCAGGTCTTAGAAATAAAGGATTCCTCTTTAACGGGCAAGATCTTAAATCTACCGGATATCGCGAAGGGAAAGACAGTTGAATTATTTCCACAGTTAAGCGAAGTTGTTGCAGACCCCAAGTCGAATCAAAGCTCAATCAAAACCTCGGATCAAATAATTTTTCAGCTCCACCCTATGAGGAGCGATGAGCCCAAATCCTTACCCATTATGATGGTTGTTCAAACTGACGAAGGCCCCCGCTCTTATGAGACATCATTTCTCATAAAGGGTGTGTGGCCTAGCTCGAAACAACCACTCAATGGGGGCTTTATTACTGGCCCTGCTTTAGCTCAAGCCAAGCAGGATTCCCCTGCTAAGAACCCGTTACTTGATACAAACTTTTTAATCGCTTTAATTGGAGCCCTGGTGGGGGGGGTCTTTTTAAACCTAATGCCCTGTGTGTTGCCGGTGCTTGCCATCAAAGTGTTGTCCCTGGTTTCGCACTCTCAACAGGTCAACCAATACAGGCGCAACAGTTTGGGTTATGGAGCGGGCGTTATTTTTTGTTTTCTTTGTCTGGGCTCCCTTGCAATTGGTCTTAAAAGCGTGGGGCATGAGCTGGGTTGGGGTTTTCAACTTCAGTCCCCATTTGCTATTGGATGTCTTTGTGTGCTTTTCACGTTGATTGCACTCAATTTACTCGGTATTTTTGAAATTAATTTGATTTTGCCCAGCCGTCTTGTATCCCTACACAGCGAAGATCCTCTTTGGGAGGGGTTTTATTCAGGCCTTTTAACCGTTCTCGTTGCTGCGCCCTGCACAGCACCTTTCATGGGTGCGTCTTTGGGCTGGGCCCTGATAGCATCTAATTGGCAGGGGATCTTGATTTTCGTATTTCTTGGGATCGGAATGTCGTTCCCAATTATTTTGATCAGTTGGATACCTTCAGTTGCAAAGTTGCTTCCAAAGCCTGGGAAATGGATGAATACATTTCGAATTTTCTTAGCTTACCCGATGCTCTTAACAGTAATATGGTTACTTTGGATCTTTGCACAATTGGTAGATCTGAACCAAATGACCTTATTGGCCATTGATTTACTAACGCTTTGCGCCGCTATTTATGGTGCCACGCTGTCCAAAAACTTCAAGCGATTTAGTTTGGTGTTTTTCGCCTCGATACTAATCGTAACCAATTGGTTTTGGTTCACTATGGGATCTGCACCAACAAACGGCACAAACTCAAGCGCTGAGCTCTCACAAACCACAACTCAAAACAGTCCGCGGTTGAATTGGGAGCCCTGGTCCCCGGAGACGGCAGATGAAACGCTTCGTCAAGGGCGACCGGTTTTCATCGACTTTACTGCGGCTTGGTGCATAACTTGCCAAGTTAATGAGCACACAACTCTTGAAAACAAGGACATCAAGGCTTTACTTTCAATTAAAAATGTTCGCCTATTGCGCGCAGATTGGACCAAACCCAATCCCCTAATCGCCAAAACTCTTGCAGAATTGGGCCGAAGTGGTGTTCCCGTCTATTTGTTACTCTCCCCCTCCAAACCACAGGTAATGCTGTCAGAGGTTCTAAAATTCCAGGAATTAAAAGATGCTCTTGATTCATTGTGATAAAGCGATTTAAAGGCCATTAAGAATACAAAAGGAGTATCTTTTATTTCAAATAGAGGACTCTTTTTGAAACTTATGCACAAAAATTCTGGTTTTATTAGGATCAAATTAAATTTATTTGAATTAGTTATAAATCCATAAATAATCGCTTAACTATATGATTTCAATGTTTTTTTTATTTTTTGAAATTGTTAATAACTTTATTCGCCCTCGTCCGTTTTGACGTAATATTGGGCACAACTTCAGATCTGTCAACAAAGTTATCCACAAAAAAATAAGTCTTTGAAAATCAATGACTTAAATCAAACTTCGCAAGAACCTGTCAATATAACAGCCTAAGCAGTACACATTGAATTATCCCGTATCCGTTGTCATCAATCTACCCAAATACGCCAAGCTTAGTGGTCCATTGACCTATTTTCACAGCGCAACTTTGCCAGCAGGCACTTTGGTGCGGGTGCCATTGGGTAAGCGAGAGGTTTTAGGCATAGTTTGGGTGAAGGACACAACAGATGGGCATAGGAGTAACGGCTCCGATGAAACAAAGTCAGGCCAAAATTTAAAAATCAAACCTATAACGAGTGAGATTATCGGCATTAATCCCTTAAATCAGGATTGGCGAGATTTGGTTAAATTTGCAGCCGTCTACTATCAGCGTTCATTGGGCGAGATGGCGCTTCAGGCTCTGCCGCCACAGCTAAGAGACCTAGATGCTACGCAGATTGCTAGAAGACTGATGAAAAATAAAGGGGGATCTAAGAAATCTTTGATCAAATCAAAAGACGACTTGATCAAAATACAAGAGATATCTGTCCCTAAAGAAGAGGTTGCGCTCACAGCTGAGCAAAAGCAAACTTTGGATGCTATTGACTCATCATTAGGGCCTTTCTTGGTTTACGGCAGCACAGTCAGCGGCAAAACAGAAATCTATCTGCGCTGCGTTGCATCCGTGCTTGAGCGTGAACCAGAATCACAAATATTGGTGATGGTGCCCGAAATTAATTTAACGCCCCAACTTGAGGACCGCTTTAAACAACGATTTGTCTCACTCCTTAAAGAAAACCCTTCACTGGCTATCGTCTCGATGCACAGCGCCATGTCAGCGGCGCAAAGACTGCAATCTTGGCTTGCTGCGCACAGCGGATTGGCGCGCATAATTCTTGGCACCAGAATGGCAATTTTTGCATCTATCCCCAAACTCAAATTAATTGTGGTGGATGAAGAACACGATCCAAGCTATAAACAGCAAGAGGGTGCGAGGTATTCAGCAAGAGATTTGGCCGTCTACAGGGGCAAGCAACTTGGCATTAAAGTGATATTAGGTTCTGCAACGCCGTCCCTAGAGAGTTGGCACCACGCACAACAAGACCCCAAGTTGGTTACTCCGTCAAAGTATCAGCTCTTACAAATGCCCTCACGTATTGGTCATGCTTTAATGCCGAAGGTGCATTTGATCGATTTAAACCAGCAGCCCAGAGGAACCGTTTTTTCAGCTCAGCTATTAGAGGCCATCAAGCTCAGAATACAAAGAAATGAACAGGTCCTTGTCCTATTAAATAGGAGGGGCTACGCGCCTGTGCTTCACTGCCAAGATTGTGGGTGGAAGAGTGAGTGTATGCACTGCAGCGCTTACAGAGTGTTTCACAAAATTGACAGAACACTCAGATGCCATCACTGCGGGATAGTGGAGCGAGTACCTAGGTTTTGTCCCCAATGCGGAAACGCCGATGTATCTCCACTGGGCAAGGGCACGGAGCAGATGGAGGAGTTGCTGGGATCTTTACTGACTGATGTTAAAAAATCAGGTGGACAGCCTTTGAGTATTTTGCGCATAGACGCAGATAGCACGCGACTTAAAGGAGAACTAAACAGTCAATTGGCCAAAGTTCACTCGGGAGAAGTTGATATTTTGGTTGGCACACAAATGATTGCCAAGGGGCACGATTTTCGAAAAATCACACTCGTTGCAGCTCTATACCCAGATACTGCGCTTTTCTCAAGTGATTTCAGAGCCCCTGAACGATTATTCTCATTGCTCTTACAGGCAGCTGGAAGAGCGGGGCGAGACGCAAACATAACAACTGGGGCGGGATCCGAGTCTGAGATGTGGATTCAAACCCAGTATCCGGGTCATCCGCTTTTTCAAGCGTTGCTGAGTTATGACTTTGAGAGTTTTGCAACTCAACAACTCACCGAGAG
>DAIUEA010000076.1:0-7875 GCA_036845365.1 Limnohabitans sp.
TCTATATTCATAATTCATTAAAAATAAGTTTTCTAAATTACTTAATTGAATATATTGATTTTGATTGGAGTGGCAACCAAACTTAATGTACCAAAATGGTGCGAATTTGATTTTTCAAGATGAAACTCAGAATCGTTGTTCGAATTGGGCTTTCGAGTTCTTTTATTTATCAAAATCAAATGCTAACAAAAGTGGAAAATAAATTCTAAAGTACTAATGAATAAGTGAAAATTAATACTTACTGAAAGAGGCGAGTTTTTGCCTCTTTTTGTCTGTTTTTTTGCTTAAATTTTGGGCAAAAACGACGAGTAATCCAGTTGATGTAATTTTATGAAAATGAGTTATTTTGTATTCTTTTTCTTCTCATTATTACAGTCTTGTTACGGCAATGATACAGAAATGCATATATTTAGTATTTAAGTATTCACTAAGTATAAATTAGGTCCATAAATTTAATCATATTTAGTAAAATAGAGCTTCAGAAAACAGCACGTTGTGCCGATACTTTAAGTAGATAAAAACGGATAACAAATCCGTAATAAATTTTGTAGTTTTAGAAAATTTAGCTTCATGGAATTCACAAAAAAACAAGGCGATCCTCGAGTCGCTAAAGAACATTGTCCCCTAACGGTTTTGATGGGTGTAAGACACATCAAAATTATTGGTGCACTCATGCTCTCACAACTTGCATTCAATTCATTTGCGCAGTTGAAATCTCCACAACCAGACGCAGGCTCCATTTACAAACAAATTGAGCAAGGATTAAAACTCCCCGCGCCCTCTTTTGGTGAAGAGAGAAAGCCTGCTGAAGTATCAAAGGAGACTTCACCTACAGAGCTGCGCGTAACAGTTACAAAATTCAACATTCTTGGTAACAGTTTACTGAGTGAAGTACAGATTGATGAAGCTGTAAAACCTTTCCTTGGTAAATCATTAACTTTTGATGATTTACAAAAAGTAGTTCAAATCCTGATCGAGCAATACAGGCAATCAGGTTGGGTGGTAAGAGCGTACTTGCCAAAGCAAGAGGTCGGTAACGGCGAAATTGTGATTCAAGTCGTTGAGGCTAAATTTGGAGGCGTGAGCTTGGAGAACTCAGGCAAACGCAGAATCTCTGAAGCACGTATGCTCGCTATGGTTGAGGCGGCACAACCCAAAGAAAAGTTCATCCGCTCAAGCTCAGTTGACCGGGTACTTTTGTTGATGGATGATGTGCCAGGCGTTGGAGTGACGGGCAATCTGGTAGAGGGACGCGAAGAAGGTCATACCGATTTGTTACTCAAAGTGGTCGACAAACCACTGGTAAACGGGTTCGCTAGTGTGGATAACACAGGTTCTGCATCAACTGGGCCCAACAAAGTCAGCACATCAGTTAGCCTCAACAGTCTTCTAGGATTTGGGGACCAATTACAAGCAAGTATTGTGAGAACGACCGGCAGTGCGTTTGCTCGTCTAGCCTTCACCGCTCCGGTTGGATACGACGGCATGAGAGCAGGAGTTCACTACTCGAATATGAATTACCAATTGGTTGGTAGTTTTGCAAATTTGGCTGCAACGGGCTCCGTAAGAGACGCAGGCCTGGACATCACTTACCCCGTCGTTAGATCACCTTCGCAAAATATCAACGTAGCACTCGTTGAGTCACACAAAGATTTGAATAACTATGCGTCTGGTGTTCCTACCTCCAATTACTGGATCAACAACACAAACCTAAACTTTTCAGGCAGCAATTCTGATGATTGGAGCGGGGGCGGATTTAACGCAGCAAGTCTTTCCCTTACTACAGGCTATGTCAACTTAAACGGATCAACCAATCAACCCAGTGATGCTCAAACGTATCAAACTGCAGGAAAATTTTTCCACACCAACTTCAACCTAAGCCGTGAGCAATCGATCACAGAACAATTGACGACCTTCTTTGCTGTGAGTGCTCAATACGCAAACAAAAATCTTGATTCCTCAGAAAAAATATACCTTGGGGGTGCAAACGGTGTGCGCGCTTACCCAAGCAACGAAGGTGGCGGGGCAGGGGGACAAACCGCAACGCTTGAGTTACGCAACAGGTTAGATGAAAACTGGTCATGGATTGGCTTTTATGACTACGGAAAAATATTTCAATACCAAAAGAACTCAGACTCAAACGGCAACACTCTTGCAGTTAACTCTCCCAATAACTATGAACTCCAAGGGTACGGTATGACTGTGCAGTGGAAATCAATCAGCGGCACCGATATTAAAGCAACCGTTGCAAAAAGGCTTGGAACGAACCCAGCGGCCAGTTTAGCAACGGGTATGGACTCTGACGGCACTTACAGAAACCCCCACATCTGGGTTTCAGCCAGTGTGCCTTTCTAAGTTTTTAAACACAAAATGATTCAAAGAAAACTTCAAAGGAAAGCCGCCCCGATCAGGGTGGTTGTCCTTCGTCGTCTTCGCAAAATCATCGCCAAAGTTACCAGCACCTCTACACAAGTTGCGATTACTTGCGTGTCCCTTGTTGTTCACGCCGCTCAACCTGTTGTACCCGTCAGCAATAATCAATTGCCCTCAGGTGCCGTTGTCGCCAACGGTCAAGTCAGCATTACATCGAGCAGCACAGCAAATTCTGCAAATATGCAGATTATCCAAACCACTCCCCAAGCGATCATCAACTGGAGCTCATTCAATGTAGGGGCCAATGCAAAAGTTAATATTCAAGAGCCTAATGCACAGTCCGCAATTTTGAACCGCGTAGGAGATGCCAATCCAACAAAAATTTATGGACAAATCACCTCCAACGGACAGGTCTTCATCAGTAACGCCAATGGGGTTTACTTCTCACCAACGGCCTCAGTTGAGGTGGGGGGACTGGTCGCTACGACTCAAGCCATTAGTGATGCAGATTTTTTATCTGGTAAAGCAACCTTTACGAGAAATGACGCTACAGGGAAAGTCATAAATAAGGGAACCTTAAAAGCAAGTCTGGGTGGATATATCGCTCTCTTAGCACCCGAAGTAGTTAACGAGGGCGTTGTGATTGCGAAGATGGGCGCCGCAGTGATGGCCTCAGGCGATCAAATCACTCTAAACTTCAACAAAGCGGGAAGTCTCCTGGGGGTGGTTACATCTGAATCCACCATCAAGACGTTGATTGATAACAAGAATGCAGTGATTGCTCCTGGGGGCCTTATTATTTTGAGTGCCGGGGCAGCTCAAACGCTTCAATCCGCAGTGGTCAAAGTCTCAGGCTCACTAATAGCTTCTAGTATGAAAAGTGAGGGGGGAAAGATCATTCTTCATGGCTCTGATATCACCACCACTTCAACTTCAAAAATAAATGCAAACGGTGCAACAGGCGGTGGATCGGTATCTATATCTGGCTCCCAATCCGTAACTATCGAACCTGGTACCTCAATCAACGCATCCTCAACATCAACAGGTAACGGAGGAGCCGTATCCATTTCTTCAGGCGCTCATCTTTTGGTCGCTGGCACCATTACAGCTCAAGGCGGATTGGTCGGTGGTAACGGTGGTCATGTTCAAATGACGACAAATGGATCCTTAGCTCTTGATAGCGCCTTGGTTGTGAATGCAGGTGCCATGAGCACTTCAGGTTTGCCGGGCACTTGGACATTAAACGCTCCATCCCTTAATATCAATGCCGCTGCAGCTAAAGCTATATCTACTTCACTAGATACCAATCATGTTAATTTGAACGCATCTCAGCTTTACTGTGATGGCTCTTGTTCAACCAGCAGTGCTGGCCAACTAAAGTTGGCCGCAGATACGCTTATCCAAAAAACAACCGGTGTAGATACCTCACTTAACTTTTATTCAGACAGTGTTACTGAAATATTGGGGAGCGTAAGTAACTTATCAAATAATAATCTTTCACTCTCATTCACAACACCTGGCCAGTTGGTTGTTGGAGCTAAGGCCTCTGTCAGTGCCACACAAATTACAGCAACTGCAACGGGTATTGATATATTGGGTATGTTGTTTGGAACTAATAACGGAAGCAATGGAAATAGTGGAACCCCAAACATTCCCCTTATCAATCTCTTCGGTGTAAGAGTAAGCGTTGCTGGCTCTATTAGATCTAAATCACAAAACGGAGGTCTAAGCACCATAGATATAGAGGGTAAAGAATACATCGAGATCACAAATACTGCGGCAATAGATGCAAGCTCATCATTAAACGGAGGCAATATTAGAGTTGTTTCTTCTAGTGGTGCAGTAGATGTACAAGGTCTTATACAAACGAATGGAGGATCCGGTCGCGGCGGGACAATTGCCGTATCAGGAGTAGTGAGTACTACTTTTGAGAGTGCATCGCTTAATGCGAATGGACTACAAAACGGAGGAAAAATACTAATAGGCAATGATTCTGCAAATGGGTCATTGCCTTTTAGTGCTTTTACAGCCCTAAATTCTTCAACTTCTTTAAGTGCGATTGGTCTAAATTCACAAAAATCGTCCGGTGGATTTATTGAAACTTCAGGTCGAACCCTGCAAATGCTTGCCGCTATAAATGTGGGCAGAGGTGGAATGTGGTTACTCGATCCAACTGATTTAATTATTGATGATGATCCTTCAGATCTAAATGCAGCAGTTAAAGCCAGCGATATATCTACAGCGCTTATAAGCGGCAACGTCACCTTATCCACATCAGGTTCCGGCTCTTGTACAAACGTTACTTGTACTATTCCCGCTGGCTCGGGGAGCACAGGAAACATCACTTTACTATCTGATATTGCTTGGGCCTCCAATAAGAGTCTAACCTTCATTGCTAATGGCGGTTTAACGGGTTCAGGAAACCTCAACTCAACCGGTGGAGGTGCAATTTATATCAATCAATCAGGTGTGTCGACTTACTCAGGCAATATTAGTGGAAATGCTTCACTCAATTTAGGCGGAACTGGAACGCTTATTCTTACAGGAGATCACACTTACACAGGTCAAACGAAAATTAATTCAGGCACCTTGCAAATTGGTGATGGCACGACCAACGGATCGCTAGGTACTGGCTTGGTAACGGTTGCATCAAATAGTGCTTTAAATTTCAATCTTGCCACAGCGGCTTCATTCGCAAATGGGTTTAACTTCATAGCATCTGGCTCCACAATCGCCAACATATCATCTGGCACAACGGCAGCCGTTACGTTGTCTGGCGGTGTAAATGCAGGCTTAAATAGTTTATCCGTTTTGAACGGAGGTACCGCAGGAATAACTGTGAGCGGTTCTGCAACTCCTGCAGCTGCAGGTGCTGGAGTGTTTGTTGAAGGTAATATAACTTTTACGGGTGATTCACTCAATTCACTCGTCATCACAAGTATTGCTCCAAACACAACAATTACTTTTGCATCTAACGTAACACCTTGGTTTATTGGTTCAGCAACTGCAGCAAATGCTCCTAATATTATTGTTAACTCTGGAGTGACTGCTGCAGAGGCTTCTTCTCAGGGCGCAGGTAGTCTTTATTATAATAATATAAGTGGATCTGGAAGATTGAGTTTGGCCACTGGCAATGCAAGCGGTTATGCTTACATATTAGGTACCTCAACCATTTCAAATTTGAGTATGGCTGGTGCACCCCTTTATTTTGGTAATGGTGGGGCAGTTGGGCAACTAAGCTCTGGAAACGTTTCTGCAACAAGTGGACTCTTTTTAAATTCAACAAGTCCATATACCTACTCTGGAAGCTACAGTGGCTCAGGGGGACTTACAGTCCAAAGTGGTGCAATCACTTTAAGTGGAGTAAATTCTTACACAGGCAACACAACCATTTCATCGGGCGGCTTGGTTTTATCATCTACCGGTGTGCTTGGTAGTGGAAACTATGCTGGTAACGTTTCCATAGCAACTGGGCTTTCACTTCAGTATGCCTCTAGTGCAACACAAAAGTTATCTGGCGTTATATCAGGTGCGGGAAGCGTGGTCCTATCGGGGAGTGCTGGAACCCTTAACTTGGCTGGGAACAATACCTACACAGGGGGTACAACTGTTAACGCCGGAACTCTGCAGGTCTCTAGTGCAACAGCACTCGGAGCGTCAACGAGCGCGGTATCCGTTGCAAGTGGTGCTGCGCTTGATTTAAACGCAACTGTGATGACCAACACCAACGCTCTGACCCTCAGGGGCAGTGGAGTTGGAGGTACAGGCGCAATCACCAACTCAGCCTCAAGCTCTGGAACTTACGCAGGAGCAGTTTCCCTTGCTGCGGCCTCCTCGATGGGGGGCTCAAACGGTAATATAAATATAACTGGCATCATCAGTGGATCCAATGCCAATGCACTGACTAAAGTTGGATCCGATACGCTAACGCTGTCTGCTGTCAATACCTTCTTAGGGGGTACTGTAGTTGCTGCGGGAACCCTCCAGCTCGGCTTGGTCAATACATTGCCCTCAACTGGAGGAGTCACAATCTCTTCTGGTGGAGCACTGGACTTGAACGGCTTGACGGTACCAATTCAAGCACCCTTAGTGTGAACGGCTCAGGAGTGGGGGGCGCTAGCGGGGCGATCACAAACAGTTCCTCCACTGCAGCCAGTTACTCTGGACCAGTTACCCTCGCTTCTGATTCCTCTTTGGGAGGTGCGAGTGCAAACATCACACTGAGTGGCGTGTTGAGCTCAACAAATAATTTAACAAAAGTTGGAACAAACACCGTTTCTCTATCCAATTCCAGCAACGCTATAAGTGGGAATATATCGATCAGTAGCGGAACCTTACAGCTAAGCGGCAGTGGTACTTTTAACGGCGCTACTTACTCTGGCTCAATAAGTAATTCAGGGACTTTACAGATTTCATCCTCCGCAAACCTCACTCTCTCAGGCTTGATATCCGGGACAGGGGCGATCACCAAGGACACCGCTACATCTAACACTCTGACACTTAACAATACCAATACCTATTCAGGTAATACAACAGTATCAACAGGTACTCTTAAATTTGGTAACGCACAAGGCCTGGGCACAAGCAGTGTTACTGTAAGTTCGGGTGCAATGCTGGACTTGAATGGGTTTGCAACTCAAAATAATTTAACTCTCTCAGGGGCTGGAAACTCTAACGGTGCGCTGATCAACACCAGCGCAAGTGCTGCTTCAAACTCTGGAAACATTACCCTTAGCGCAAACTCCTCAATCTACGGATCGGGTGACATCACACTCTCAGGCATTATTAGCGGTGCAAATAGTCTGACCAATGCGAGTGCGAACAACCTATACCTTACTGGACAAAACACCTACTCGGGCGCCACCTCCGTGTCTGCAGGAAATATCATCCTCTCATCTACTGGAACTTTGGGAGGAGGCTCTTACGCAGGTGCTATTTCAATTGCCAGTGGATCTAGTTTCCAGTATCTATCTACTACAAATCAAACACTATCTGGCGCTATCACTGGTTTAGGGAACTTGGTGGTTAACGCAGCAGGTAGTACTTTAACCCTCAGCAACGGCTCCAACACATTCTCTGGAAACACCACCGTCAACGGATCTACACTTTCTTTAAGCAGTGCTGGAAATGTAACCAACACGAACATATCAATCATCAATGGGGGCACCCTGCTTGCAACGGCCTCTTTTGCATTACCTAAGGGAGTAGCCGTAGGCACTGCTGGAAATTCTTTGGGGGGAGCGTTAGCCGCAACAAGCGGGAACACACTGACAGAGAGTTATGTGATCTCTGGAGTTGGTCCCTTACTGATCAATCCTGGAGCACAAACGGGTGTCGTTTACTTAGGTAACAACAACACTTACGGTGGTGGTACTACAGTTAGTTCTGGGTGGATTACGTTTAACAGTGATTCTCAATTTGGCTCTGCCGGTACCACTTTAACATTGAACGGCGGAGGTATACAAACGGGTGGTGTTGGGGTTAGTTTGAGCACGAGTGGCA
>DAIUEA010000077.1:0-3069 GCA_036845365.1 Limnohabitans sp.
ATTCTACATTGAGCCATTTCTCCAATCTTTGAAGACCTTGAGTTAGCCGCATTGGGTCCTTAGAGGCAAAACACCAGCGAAACCACTCACTTGACTCCTCAGAAAATGCCTCACCAGGGGCTATTCCTAAGCCCACTTGTTGGACCAGTTTTTTGGATACCGCTAAAGAACTGCTGTGTCCGTTCATTCTAAAGAAAGCATACATTCCCCCTCGCGGAGCGCTCAGCTCAATGCCTTGTATTTCTTTGAGGCCGTTACAAAGGGTATCGCGGCAAAACTTTAAATGGGACACAACCCTAGGAGTCACTTCGCTAGCTCGTTCAAGAGCGACAACACCGGCTCTTTGCGTGAAAAGACTTGCGCACGATGTATTGAATTCAATCAATTTACCAATTGAACTTAAGATTTTGGCGGGTGCCACCATCCACCCTAAACGCCAACCCGTCATCAAAAAGCTTTTAGAAAAGCTGTGAACCACGATTAAAGAGTCATCCGCTTGACCTATGTCTAAAAAACTAGGTGCACACCCATTCATTGTTTTTTCAAAATACAAGTTCTCATAGACTTCGTCTGCTAAGACCCAAATTCCCACCTCCCTGCAATGCTCAAGTATCGTCATTTGTTCATGCCGAGTCAGGGTCCAGCCCGTTGGATTGTTGGGAGAGTTGAGGATCAACATCCTCACTGTGGGCTTTAACGCACCCAAAAGGGACTCCATATTTAACTCCCATGCACCGCCCACTGGAACCAGTGGCACAGGAGTCAACTTGGCGCCCATGATCAAAGCTTGTGCACATAGATTGGGCCACATGGGCGTCACCACTACGACCTCATCACCTGGAGAAATCAATGCTTGAGAGGCGATCATCAAGGCGTTCACACCGCCTGAGGTCACAGCAATTCGGTCCACACCTATTTGAGTGGGCCCATGACGGCGGCTCATCTCATTTGCGATGGATTGCCTCAGCTCAGGCAGTCCCAAATTATGGGTGTAAAAAGTCTCACCTCGCTCCAAAGACTCCACCGCAGCTCGGCGAATAAACTCAGGCGTAACCTCATCACTCTCGCCAAACCAAAACGCTAGAACATCGCTCCTGCCCATGGCCTCGTTGGCTACTTCTCGTATTTTCGACTCCTCAAGGCTTTGTATAAGTGGGCGCATCTTTAGTGAAATTATGGAGATTAAATTATGGAGATTTTGTTATGGATAACAAGTTGTGGAGTCGGTGTATTTTTATAGGATTCTAATTTTAGAAAATCGGGAAAATGAGGCATTTAATATAAATTTCAAGACCCTGAGATTTAAAATAAACTTCGGCCCAAGAGCTTGAAAATAGGGGTCCATATACCCACTTAATAGTCATACATCAAAGGCTTAGAGCCTAGTTAGGTATATTGATTTAAATCAAAAATTTAAATTAATTCGGATCATCTTTATTATTTTACTGTCCAAGTTGAAAGGAAATTCAAATGTTTATTTCTACCATTTCTGCACCCTCTTACCCCAAGAATAACTTAGTATCGTTTGAGCGATTTATTGATGGGGTCATGAAGTCCTCACAAAAGCCCAAATTTGAACAAGACGCAAGCCAATACAAGATGGAAATAGATATTCCTGGCGTCTCCAAAGATCAAGTTAACATCTCGATTGAGGGGCATATTGTCCGCTTTAAAACAACCGAGCAAGCTAAGCGCAACTACAGCGAGGGATACGAACTGCCAGGGGAGGTTGACCCAAGCACCAGCACCGCAAAACTAGAAGACGGAGTACTTTACTTAACTTTAGCGAAGAAGGTACAACTGAGCAAGGCAAGCTCTTTACCCGTATTGTGAAACCAGCCTACGAGTTAATTTGATCCAGTGGCCAACGCGGGTTGACTTCAAAGGAGTAGTTCTTTGATGGAAACTCGCGTTGGGTCTGTATTCTCATTGCACCAGCCATTGCAATCATAGCGCCGTTGTCAGTGCAAAACTCTAATTCAGGGTAGTGAACTCTGACCCCTATTTTCTTGCACTCCACGTTTAAAGATTCTCTCAATGCTTTATTGGCGCCTACCCCCCCGGCTACGACCAAACAAGACAAGGCTGTCTGCTCTAAAGCTTTTAAAGATTTTCTAACCAACACATCAACAATCGCAGCTTGGGTGGATGCGGCAATATTTGCGCGCTCGTTAAACAGTTGATCTTCAAGTTTTCTGCACTGTGTCAGGACTGCTGTTTTTAAACCTGCAAATGAAAAATTCAAGTCCTTGCTGTGCAAAAGGGGTCTCGGAAAATCATACGCTTTAGGGTCTCCGAGCTGGGCCAACTCAGAAAGCGCTCTACCCCCCGGATAGTCGATACCCAGTAATTTTGCAGATTTATCAAAAGCCTCACCTGCTGCGTCATCAATGGATTCCCCCAGTAGCTCATATTGCCCTACACCCAACACTTTCATCAGTTGAGTGTGTCCACCGGAAACCAAAAGAGCAACAAACGGGAAGGAAGGTGGGTCCGAGCTTAAAAAGGGTGAGAGTAAATGTCCTTCCAAGTGATGTATCCCCATCACTGGCTTGTCTAAGGCAGCCCCCAAGGCACATGCGACACCCGCTCCGACGAGCAGTGCACCTGCCAAACCAGGGCCTTTTGTAAAAGCAATGACGTCAATTTCATTGAACTTTTTTTCTGCCTGCCGCATCACAGATACCGCCAGGGGTAACACACGTTGAATGTGATCTCTGCTGGCCAACTCAGGCACAACACCGCCGTAGGGAATGTGCAAGTTAATTTGGGAATGAAGCGCTTGTGAAAGCAGTGCGGGCCAACTCTCCTGGGTTGAGTTGGCTCCTGCTTTGACCTCCTTTATTTCTACTAAGGCGACTCCCGTTTCATCACAAGACGACTCAATTCCCAGTACCAGCACACTCAACCTTTGGCGGGTAGTTTATGAATTGCTCTTTAAGGCTTTTTTTCAAAATCCATGCGAGCCAAGGCTGACCGAAACTTGTTTGACCTCTGTGTAGCTGTTTAAGATGCCCTCGAGTGAGAACTCTCGACCAGCTCCGCTTTGTTTCATTCCCCCATAAGAGT
>DAIUEA010000077.1:3079-7826 GCA_036845365.1 Limnohabitans sp.
ATTGCTTGACCGCCTCCTTGGTTGACCAAGACCCAACCTGCCTGCAGCTCATGGGCCATTCTTAGGGCTGGTGCACCAGCTCTTGACCAGACAAACGCAGCCAAACCATACTCAGTTGAGTTGGCCTGCCTGATCACATCTGCCTCGCTGGACCAAGTTGATACCGAGAGCACAGGCCCAAAGACCTCTTCATGCGTCATTCTTGTGGTTTCGGGTAGATTTAAGAAGATTGTGGGTTCAAAGAAATAACCCTCCGACATTGGGCCAGTCTCACTTGGAAGTCCACCCAAGATTAGCGCATTGGGGTGAGCCTGCATGGCCTCTTTTACGTAAGAGCAAACGCGGTTGAACTGTTTTAAATTGACCAAGCTGCCAGCGTCTGTTTTTTCTTCTAGGGCATTGCCAATTTGAAATTTCTTTAGCTTAGCAACTAATTTTTCCAAAAACTTATCGGCAATGGATTCATGCACATAAACCCTTGATCCGGCTGTGCAAGATTGACCTTGCCTGGAAAATCTCATCGCAGTTATGACACCGTCTGTGGTGAAATCTAGATCCACATCGGGGAAGACAATTTGTGGGCTCTTTCCGCCTAATTCCAATGAAACTGCGGCGATCCTTTGGCTCGCACTTGCCAAGATAGATCTTCCAACCGCAGTTGACCCAGTGAAAGAGACTTTTGGGACATCTGGGTGCTCGGCTAGGGGGGCACCGCACTCTAATCCGTATCCAGTGATCACGTTCAAAACGCCAGCTGGCAAAAACTCATTACAAATTCGCCCCATCTCCAACACGGCTAAAGGAGCGTCCTCAGCAGTCTTAAGCACCACTGTATTGCCGGTCATGATGGCTGGAGCAATTTTTAATGCCGCCAACATGAGTGGCGCATTCCAAGGAACAATGGCACCCACCACACCGTAGGGCTCGCGCCGGGTGTAGTCAAGGTTTTCGACATTGAGAAACATCGTGTTGCCCTTTATCTCACGGGCAATACCGGCTACGTACCTAAATACCTCAATAACAATGTTAACTTCTCCACGGCTTTGAGTTCGAAGGGCATTGCCGTTCTCCGTGCTGATTAGACGTGCAAGCTCTTCTCGTTTTTGCTCTAACGCATCTGTAATGGCGTAAAGCATTTTTCCGCGATCAGGGGCTGAGGTGCGAGACCACGTAGAGAACGCTGTCTTAGCAACTTTAACGGCTATATCAACGTCCTCTTTTCTCGCTCTAGGAACTTGAGCAAATACAGTTTTGATAGAGGGGTTCTCAATATCAATCCACTCGCCTGCTACGCTGTCTACGCCTTTGCCGTTAATGATCATTTGAACGCGGTTCATATTGCTGTCATCCTTTTTAAAAAATATTTCTCTATTCATCCCATTCTAAATTAAACGCTTAAATATTCTTTTAATATTTTTTGGTTGTTGTTTAATTCTTTCATACTTGAGGCGTGCTTGATCTGTCCCTTCTCCAGTATATAGGCGCGGTCACAGACCCAGCTGGCAAAATGTAGATTTTGCTCTGACAACAAAATACTTACGCCCTGAGCTTTGAGCTTCAAAATCGTTTCCCCCATTTGCTCTACGACAACGGGTGCAATTCCTTCGGACGGCTCATCCAGCAGCAAAACCATAGGGTTTCCCATTAAAGTTCTGGCTACGCTGAGCATCTGCTGCTCGCCCCCACTCATTTGAGAGCCCAAACGATTGGGCATATTTCCCAGATTTGGGAATAATGAAAAAATAGCATCCTCTGTCCAAAAAGGTACCGGGTCTCCCCTTGGAGACAAACGAGCCGCTTGCCGGGCGACGTTTAAGTTTTCTAGCACCGTGAGATCAGAAAAAATTCTTCTATCCTGCGGCACAAATCCGACTCCTTTTCGGCTAATTTGAAAGGGCTCTAACTTACCGATATCTTCGCCTAAGAAAAATATTTCTCCAGTTCGTTTAGCCATCAACCCCATCAAAGAGCGAAGCGTTGTGGATTTACCTGCACCGTTTCTGCCCATTAAAGCAACCACCTCTCCAGGATAGATAGTAAGATTGACGTCAAATAATATGTGCGCCGCTCCGTACCAAGCGTTTAAATTTTTACACTCAAGCAATGCTGGGTGAGGGTTCAAAGGCTGCGTGGGCTCGTTCGGGGTAGTGTATTTATTCATTTAATGCAATTAAAGAAATGTTTTACCACCACCAAAATAAACCTCTTGAACGCTGCGGTTAGCCCTAACGTCTTCGGCATTGCCTTGAGCGATCAACTGGCCCCTAGCCATCACGATGATACGGTCGGCGTATCCAAATACAACATCCATACTGTGTTCGGTAAACAAAACAGATAGGGGTGCTTTATGGATTTTTTTTCGTTCCTGAACTAAGTCACGTACCAACGCCATCAAGTTTCTCCGCTCCCCAGGGGCCATTCCCGCCGTTGGCTCATCCATTAAAAGAATCTTAGGCTGATTGGCCAACGCCATTGCAAGCTCAAGGCGTTTGACGTCTGCGTAAGCCAGTGCGCTGCATGATTTATCTGATTGATGGTCTAGGCCTACCATTTTTAGAAGGTCAACAGCATCCTCGCGTCGATATTGATGGGCTGGACTCCATAAAGAAAACAGTTTCTGATCCGCAGAAAGCAATGCCATCTGTACGTTCTCAGCAAGAGTGAATGTTTGAAAGACCTCAGCTATTTGAAAAGTACGACTGATTCCCAATTGCCAAATTTTTTTGGCGCTTTTACCGATGAGGCTTTGATCACCGACATCGATAGTCCCTTCATCGGGTTTTAGTTGTCCATTCACCATATTAAAGGTTGTTGATTTCCCAGCCCCATTGGGCCCAATCAAAGCGAGCATCTCTCCTTCGATTAAATCAAAAGAAAGGTTGTTTACAGCTTTGTTTGCGCCAAAACTCTTAACCAATCCCCGGGCAGTCAACATGATTACTCAGTCTCCTCAGTTGGGGTTTGGCTATTTGGTTTAGGTGCGCGAAAAATAAGGGCATTTATATCAGCTAGGAAACCCGCAATACCTTTTGGAAATACCAACACCAAAGTCAAAATAACTCCCCCCAAACAAGCTCTCCAATAGTCTGTAGCGCGCACAATGTTGTCTTGCAACCAAGTCAAGCTAACGGCACCAACAAGCGGGCCAATTACGGTTTGAAGACCGCCCAGGAGCACCATGACCAAACCATCTACAGATTTTGAAATCCCTAAACTATCAGGAGAAATGCCGCCTTTAGAGAAAACATATAAGACTCCTGCGAGGCCTGCAAAAAAAGCTGAGAAAATAAATGCAGCCCACTGAAAAAGAGGAGCACTTATACCAATTGCTTGCGCTCTTAATACCGAATCTCGAACACTGCGAAGTGAGTACCCAAAAGGTGAGAAGATGACTTTTCTGATGAAAAATACGCTTATAACTACAGTGCTAAGTGTCAAATAATAAAAGTTTGATGTTGAGCTGAAAAATTCTCTGGGCCATATACCCGTCATGCCGTTACTTCCACCCGTTAATCCGTCCCATTGGTAGCAAATAGACCATAATATTTGAGCGAATGCAAGAGTCAGCATCGCTAAATATACGCCGCTCAATCTGACGCAAAACCAACCCATAATCATTGCAAAAACAGCCGTCAATCCGGGCGCTAGAAACAAAGCACCCTCCAAGGGTACTTCGTAATTGATGAACAACAAAGCAGCAATGTACCCACCAAGACCAAAAAAAGCGGCGTGTCCAAACGAGTGCATACCCCCCAAACCCATAATGAAATGTAAACTGCTCGCAAAAAGCACAGCAATTAGTAGATCTATTCCTAGGACCGTTGTGTACGGAAATTTTTGGGTTAAAGCTGGGACTGATGCGAGAAAAAAAATAAAAATACACCAAACTATTTGGGTGCGCCTGGAGCCGCTTCGATAAGGCTGCTCTGTGTAATTATTCACGCGAGTTGTGCCTTGTGGTTTGCCCATAAGCCCCCAGGGCCTAAGCATTAAAACGACTGCCATCACCAAAAATTCTGATACCAATGTCAATTTTGAAAAAGAGACCGTAAAACCCGCTATTTCTGCAGTGCCCGCAAATATGCAAAGCGCCTTGATCTCAGCAATCATTAAAGCTGCAGCGTAGGCCCCGGGGATGGAGCCTAGTCCCCCAACAACGACAACGACAAAGGCATCACTCACCGATGTTAAATCTAAATTCAAGCTGGCTGGCTCTCTGGGTAACTGAAGTGCACCTGCAAGTCCAGCTAATAAACAACCCAAAAAAAATACAGCTGTAAAAAGCTTGTCTTGCTCAACTCCCAAAGCTCCTACCATCTCCTTGTCTTGGCTCGCAGCTCTTATCAATGTTCCGAACCTGGTTTTACGGATAATCCACCAAAGAATCCCTAAAACAGCGGGCCCCAAAGCTATTAAAAATAAATCATAAGTAGGAAATAGTCGACCCATTATATTTACTGCGCCGCCCAAGCCCGCTGCCCTAGGACCCAGTAAGTCCTCAGCTCCCCAAACAAAGAGCGTTAGATCTTTGATGATCAGCACCAGTGCAAACGTACCCAAGAGTTGGAAAATTTCAGGCGATTTATAGATTCTGCGCAAAAGGAAAATCTCTACAACCACCCCCAGCAAGCCAATAATTAAACTTGCCAATAAAGTACCTATCCAAAAAGTCCAACCACCTTGGAATAAATGACTAAGTTGCGACACCACTGTGTAGGCCACATAAAGACCCAACATAAAGAAGGAG
>DAIUEA010000078.1:0-7801 GCA_036845365.1 Limnohabitans sp.
TGCAATTATTTTTTAATCTACTGTTATTGATTCTTTGATTCATCTATCCAGTAATATGTATTGAAAAATATTAAATTGATCCTCTCACAGCTAAATCGACCATGCTGCAAAATCTAAAATTCTCTGGTACTATAGAAAAAAGTCATTCCTGGTATCAAAAATCACTAGAAAATTGCTTACCAATCTTAAGATTTTAAAAAAAAGTCGGACTTGAAAAAACTTGACATTAAGAAAGAGTCTTTTTTATGAAAAAAACACTAATGATCACCCACCAGGTTAAAAATTTAGATTATTGGCTTAAAAATAATTCAATGGAAGAGACATGGGGGCCTCACGGAATTAAATTTAAAATTTTTTTAAAACATAGCAAAAGTAATTTAGTGGGTGTACTTGCAGAGATAGAAGACTATAAATTCATTGAAGAGTTAGTCACCAATACGACATTAGTTACTTCATCAATGAAGACCGATGGTGTACTGATGGAAACTTTAGAAATTCTGGAAGCTGTAGAAGAGATTTAATTTCAGACTCTTATTCCACGAATATTTCAAATAGGATCAGGCCAAAAAAGGGATCAATTTCTGATTCATGGGCAATAGGGTTATCCCTTTGAATCCATTCTCCTTATAGAGGTTTCAAGTTTGAATATTAATTTATGATCCGTGAATAATTTAATCTTCTAGGATCACCGATGAAAAAAGCTTTTAACTATTTTCTTATTTCATTTTGTCTATTTTTTTCATACTCTTATGCCGATGAAATTCACGGTGTTGCTTCTATAGCACTTCAAGGCACCAGTGAAATAATAAAAAGTTTTGAAAAACAAAGCGGAATTAAAGTTAACGTAGAGTGGCTTCCATCGGTTGATATTACAAAGAAATTGGTCAACGGGGATAAGATGGATTTTGTTTTTTATCCCAGCAAACCAGTTCAAGACTTTATAAAAAAAGGTACTCTTCAAGCACAGGGACAAGCTGAGATTGTTCAATCTGGGATTGGAATAGGAGTCCCCAAATCGTCCAAACAAGAAAATATCAATTCCAGCACAGATTTTAGAAATGCTTTGCTGTCAGCTAAAACCATCATTTACGCCACTGGCCCTAGTGGGGATCATATCGAGTCTGTTATTCGACAACTTGGAATTGAGGATACCATTAAGAACAAAATAAAAATAAGCTCTGGGTTTGTCGGAAAAGATATCGAAAAAGGTGATGGAGATATAGGATTTCAACAAATACCTGAAATATTGTTGGTACCTGGTATCAAACTTCTAGGGCCATTACCCAAGGAACTGCAAAAGATGACCCCATTTACCATTGCAGCTCATTCAAGCACTAAGAATTTAAACAATACGCTGTCTTTTATCAGTTATCTAAAACAAAAAGACTTGGAGCTTGAATACAAAAAATTCGGGCTTGAGCCAGTCACAAATTGATACAACGAAAACATCCCCGAAACCTTGTGCATAGATGAATTTTGACTAATTGAAGCGCACCCGGTTTCGATACGCCCATTACTTAATTGCTCATCCAAATTAAGTAACAATTTGAAGATTTTCAAAGCTAAGTTGTTTGAGAAACTCTAAAAAGGAGTTAGCGGTTACTACCCTATTCACTTCGGGTATCAGTCAGACTGCGCCAAATTGATTGCTCGCTTAGTCATAAATTCAAAATGACTAAGCTCTCACTCTTTATTTCAAACCTAGCAATCTAACCGCATTATTTTTTAAAATGCCCGGCATCACCTCAGGCTTAAAGCCTGCGACCTCAAAGTCTTTCATCCATCGTTCAGGTGTGATCAGCGGGTAATCGCTTCCAAAAAGCACTCGGTCTTTCAGTAGCGTGTTGGCGTATTGAATGAGCTGTTTAGGGAAATACTTGGGACTCCAGCCTGAGAGGTCAATCCACACATTGGGTTTGTGTGTGGCCACACTCAAAGCCTCATCTTGCCACGGGAAACTGGGGTGAGCCATGACGATTTGCATATCAGGCCAATCAATCGCAACATCATCCAAATGCATGGGGTTGCTGTATGCTAGTCGCAGCCCCCCGCCGCACCGCATGCCACTACCAATCCCGCTATGTCCTGTGTGAAAGATGGCTGGTAATTTGTGCTCATTGATCACATCATAGATGGGCCAAGCCATCTTGTCGTAGGGATGATAGCCCTGAACGGTTGGGTGAAATTTAAAACCCTTGATCCCCTCCTCTTTGATCAGTCGCTCGGCTTCGCGTGCGCCCATCTTGCCTTTGTGAGGATCGATACTGGCAAATGCAATCATCATGTCACTGTTCTTTTTGGCGGCATCCGCAATTTCTTCATTAGAGATACGGCGACGCCCTGTTTGGGACTCACTGTCCACAGTGAACATGACCAATCCCATATTGTGCTTACGGTAGTAGGCTACTGTCTCATCAATTGTGGGGCGAGTGCTGGTACCAAAGTATTTGTCTGCCGCTCGGTCGTATTCCTCTCCGTAGTTATCAAAGGGGTTACGACAACTCACCTCCGCGTGGGTGTGGATGTCAATGGCAACAAGGTTTTGGTAATCCATGGTCAATCTCCAAAGGGTTTTCTGATTTCCGTGATAAGTATAGGGTAAGTTCTGATATTTAGTTATTAAACATAACTATAATTTATTTTAATATCTACCGCAACCAAGAGCAAACCCCAGTATGAACAAGAACCCAGACATCCACTTTGAAATGCGCGGTGACGTTGCTGTCGTGCGTTTAACGCGTCCCACAAAACGCAACGCTTTGAACGATGCTTTGATTGCCTCATTGCGCCACATCTTCGAAAATTTACCTGACAACACGAAAGCAGCTGTCATTGCAGGCGATGGTGATCACTTCTGTGCAGGTCTGGACTTAAGTGATTTGAAGGAACGCGACGCCGGCCAAGGTATGCACCACTCACGCTCATGGCATTTCGCACTCGAGCGTTTGCAATACGGCGCCGTCCCTGTGGTTGCAGCCCTGCACGGTGCAGTTGTTGGCGGCGGCCTAGAACTTGCAAGTGCTTGTCATATCCGCGTGGCAGATGAAAGTACCTTTTACGCTTTACCAGAAGGAACAAGGGGAATTTTTGTGGGAGGTGGGGGATCTGTTCGGATTCCGCGTTTGATTGGGGTTGCGCGCATGACGGACATGATGATGACGGGTCGTGTGTACAACGCAGTGGACGGGGAGCGTGCAGGCTTTGCCCAGTACTTGGTCCCCACAGGCACCTCGTTTGACAAGGCCTTTGAACTAGCGCAACGCATTGGCAGCAACGCTCCTTTGACCAACTATGCGCTCATGAACGTTTTACCGCGCATCGCCGAGCAGTCTGCTGACCAAGGCTTCATCACTGAATCGATGATGTCCGCAATTGCACAAGCCGCCCCAGAGGCCAAACAACGCGTGCGTGACTTCCTTGAAGGTCGAGCCGCAAAGGTTCAAAAGAGCTGATCAAGGGCGCAACCGGAGACAACCTATGACTGCAGTGAAGTTTCGCAAAATGAGATTTGGCGTCACACGCGTGAAGATGCGTGAAGGCCAAAACGGGATTCGCTACGTTGTAGCTGACCAAGAACTTGCCCCCTACCCCGAGCGAATGACGGACCGCTTGGTGCACTGGGCAAAAGAAAAGCCAACGCAAACTTTATTTGCACGTCGCTTAAAAAATGCAGATGGCTCCTTTGGGGACTGGCAACACATTAGTTTTGCTCAGGCGCTTGATTGCGCACGTCACATTGCACAGGGTTTACTCAACAGAGGACTAAGCGTGGATCGCCCCGTGGTGATTTTGTCTGAGAACGATCTTGAGCATGCGTTGATGGCTTTAGGCTGCATGGTTGCAGGTGTCCCTTTTTGTGCTGCGTCCCCTGCCTATTCCACCATCAGCCAAGACTTTGAAAAGCTTCGTCATATTCTGAGCACGCTTACACCTGGGTTGGTCTTTGCTGCGGATGCGAAGCGTTACGGCAAAGCGATTGAATCTGCAGTGAGCACTGACTTAGAGGTTGTGCTAACACAAGGGACCGCTCATACCCATAAAAGTACGCCTTTTGCAGAACTCTTGAAAACACCCATCACACCCGCAGTAGATGAAGCCATGCGAGCCACGGGGCCGGACACCATCGCAAAGTTTTTATTCACCTCTGGCTCTACCAAAATGCCCAAAGCGGTCATCAATACCAACCGCATGTGGTGCTCCAACCAACAACAAATGTGTCAATCCATGCCCTTACTAGAGGAGCAACCACCCGTCTTAATCGATTGGCTGCCTTGGAATCATACATTCGGTGGCAACCACAATTTTGGGATGGTGATTTATAACGGCGGTACGCTCTACATTGACGACGGCAAACCCACGCCTGCTCTGATTGAGGAGAGCCTGCGCAACTTGCGTGAGATTGCGCCCACCGTTTACTTTAATGTCCCAACCGGATTTGAGGCGATTGCAAAAGCAATGGAAACAGACGGTGCGCTTCGTAAAAACTTGCTCAGCCGAGTTGGCATGTTCTTCTATGCGGGAGCTGCCATGGCTCAACCCATTTGGGACAGCCTTTATGCCTGTCAAGAGCGTGAGGTAGGTGAACGTATTGCAATGACCACAGGGTTGGGTATGACCGAGTCCGGTCCCTTTGCCTTGTTTGTCACCAACCCTTATGTGAAAACCGCAGACCTCGGCGTACCAGCACCCGGCTTGGAGATCAAACTCATACCGGACGGCGACAAAACCGAAATCCTCTACAAGGGCCCCAACATCACGCCGGGTTATTGGCGTGCACCCAAAGAAACGAGTGAGCACTTTGACGAGGAAGGCTTCTTTCGCACGGGGGACGCCGTCAAGTGGATCGATGAAACGGATGTGCATCAGGGTCTAAAGTTTGATGGCCGCATTGCAGAGGACTTCAAACTTGCCACCGGTACCTTTGTGAGTGTAGGTCCCCTGCGAGCCAAAGTTATCGGTGCAGGCGCACCCTACATCCAAGATGTGGTGATCACGGGATTGAACCGCAAAGAAGTAGGTGCCATGATTTTTCCAACACCCGCGGTGCGAGGACTCAGTGGCTTAGGTCCGGATGCGAGTATGGCTGAAGTCCTCTCTAACACCCGTGTAGTGGCGCACTTCCAATCTGTTCTTAAACACCTCTCGGATACGTCCACAGGAAGTGCCTCACGAATTGCCTTTGCGGTGTTATTGAACGACCCACCTTCTATTGACAAAGGTGAAGTAACGGACAAAGGCTCTATCAACCAACGCGCAGTGCTCAAACACCGAGATGCCTTAGTGCAAGCTTTGCACGAGGGCACGGCTCCCAACACCCTGAAGCCCACATAAAGGAGAAGAGAAATGGAAATTAAAGGACAAGCAGCTATAGTCACTGGCGGGGCGTCAGGTCTGGGCGAAGCCAGCGCACGCGAGTTGGCAAGACTTGGCGCCAAGGTGGCCGTGATTGATGTGAATATAGAACTTGCTGAAAAAGTAGCTCTTGAGATTGGAGGCGTTGCATGCCAATGCGACATTACCAACACCGAGAGCGTGCAAGCGGCCTTGGCTAAAGCAGTAAGCGCGCACGGTCCTGTACGCATCTTGATGAACATTGCTGGAATTGGCACTGCAAAACGTATCATAGCTAAGGACGGTCATGCAGCGCCCCTTGAAGATTTTGCACGCGTGATCAATGTCAACCTCATAGGGTCTTACAACATCAGTCGTTTGTTTGCAGCAGAGTGCGCAAAGTTACCCGTTGGGGAGGACGCTCAGCGTGGTGTGATTTTGTTTACTGCATCGGTTGCGGCCTACGACGGACAAGTAGGCCAAGAGGCCTACAGCGCGTCCAAGGGTGGTTTGGTCAGTATGACCTTACCCATGGCGAGGGACTTGGCACAATACGGAATTCGGGTGTGCACGATCGCACCGGGCCTGTTTGCCACACCACTTATGAAAACACTGCCAGAGGCGGTGCAACAGTCCTTGGCAGCCTCTATCCCCTTTCCTTCACGACTTGGGAAACCCGAAGAATTTGCTGCACTCGCTTGTCACATTGTGAGCAACGATCACCTGAACGGCGAAGTGATTCGTATTGATGGGGCTTTGCGTATGGCGCCTCGTTAATTGGCTTTGTTTCCAGCCAATTTAATTGAAAATTTAATTGAAAACTTAATTAAACCAATTACAAGAGACTATCTGCAAATGATACCTATGTGTCAAAGGTGTCTATTTGCGCATAAAGAATTTTGTAAGTCCAATTCGCCAGCAATGAGTTTGGGGGCTGAACCTCAGTTTGAAATACGTTTGAAGACAATAAGTTCACAATTAAATCAACCATGAACGACAAGATAGATACAAGCTACTTAGAAACACTTCTAGGATACAACGCTCGGCGAGCATCTTTGACGATTATCAGCCGCTTTATCGAGAACATGGCTGAGTTTGATTTACGTCCGGTGGATTTTTCAGTGCTGTCCTTGATTGGACACAACCCAGGTATCACATCTCGTGAACTGTGCAATTCGCTCAACATACTTGCTCCAAATTTGGTGACGTTTTTAAAGGTATTTGAAAAACGTGGATTGATAGCGCGCACACCCCACCCCACAGATGGGCGATCGATGGGCTTGACGCTTACGAAAAAAGGGCAACAACTTATGCAAAAAGCTGAAACCGCTGCGCTCGAGTCAGACGCGAGTGCAGCACGTAACCTAAGCCCAGGCGAGCAAAAGACATTGACGCGTTTGCTACAAAAGATCTACAAAGCTTAGGCGACTGGTTAGATCTAAACACCAGCAAAGAACGCTAGACCATGAGGGGAGATTGTCATTATTCAGCAGCAGCTCCCAGTTAGTTTAACTTTACGACGATTCCCTCTTGAAACTATTGATTTGCAGTAAAAAAGCCATATGATGAGAGCTAAGGAAACCAATCTTATGATGAACCAGTCAAAACCTATATCCACCCTCGCGAATCAAAAAGAAATCAATCCAATAGGGAGAGATCTAATAGGGATCGATCAAATAGAAATCGATCAAAAGGTCTATGACTTATATGATGAGTATTGTCACGGAACAATGGACAAACGAGAGTTTCTGAGCAGGTCAAGCAAATTGGTAGCTGGAGGGCTTTTGATGGCCCAAGCCCTTTTACCTCGGTACGTGCAAGCGCAAACTATTTCATTTACTGACTCCAGGATCAAGGCTAGATACATAACTTACCCGTCAACGGGTGGGAGCTCGGGCCAGATGCGCGGCTATTTAGTGCAGCCTAGCGGAAATGGCCCCTTCCCAGTTGTATTGATCATCCATGAAAATAGAGGCTTAAATCCCTACATCGAAGATGTTGCTAGACGTGCTGCAGTTGAGGGGTTTATGGCGCTTGCACCTGATGGACTTTTTCCCCTAGGAGGCTACCCCGGCAATGATGATGAAGGTCGATTGTTACAGGCTAGTCTAGATCAACAAAAGTTACGCACTGATATGCTTAACAGTGCAAGATATTTAAAGTCTCTTCCCCTGTCCAATGGTAAATTGGGGATCACTGGATTTTGTTGGGGAGGGAGCACTACGAATTATTTGGCTGCTGAGATGGGAGCTGAGGTTCTAGCTTGTGCTCCTTATTACGGGGCGGCTGCGGCCACGGCTAGCGTCTCCAAAATCAAAGCCCATATGCTCATTAATTATGCTGAAAAAGACGATAACATGAACTTGATGTGGCCAGCTTATGAGACTGCTTTAAAGGAGGCCCAGGTAGATTATCAAGCTTTTATATATCCTAATACATTGCACGGGTTTCATAACAATTCAACACCTCG
>DAIUEA010000079.1:0-7729 GCA_036845365.1 Limnohabitans sp.
CGGGTAGACAGTTTAAGAGAAAATTAGAGGCTCCTTATTATTCGATCAAAGTAACGGGGGCGCTTTTTCATACTCAAGGCGGTCTAGCCATTGACACACATGCCCGCGTTAGGCACAGTAGCGGAGTACCGTTTGATAATTTATGGGCGGCGGGGGGCGCTGCGCGGGGCGTCTCCGGCAATCATGTCGCTGGATATTTGTCAGGAAACGGTTTGTTGAGCGCTTTTGCTGGAGGGTATATTGCGGCTAACAGTGCGGCGGCGTATTTAGAGTCCGCTTTGAAGGTGCCACAAGATCACTAACTGGGTAACAGTCACCCTTCATCCCCAATACACAGAACTTAGTTTAGGTGTTGATTGAGCTTAGACTTAGTTAAAAGACTAAATGGCATTAGGTGTGATGCGAAAGGATTTCATGTTGGGTTGCAAGTTGTCGGAAAAGATCTTAATTTTTAAACGTAAAACCAACAGCCTAAGGCTTAAAAACTGTGAACATACTCCAATTGTCGATGCAGGCCATAAAGCGGGACCTGAGATCGGGGCAGCTCAAAATGCTGCTGCTCTCAACTGCCTTAGGTGTTGCAGCCCTGTCCTCTGTTGTTTTTTTATCCAACAGGCTCGAATCAGGACTAGACAGAGACGCTCGCCAAATGCTGGGCGGTGACGCTGTGGTGACGAGTAGCTCACCCACACCGCAAGACATCATTGATGAGGCGAGAAGCCGTGGATTAAGCAGCGCACTTACACTCACTTTTCCTACCATGGCAAGGTCTGATTCTACGAAAAGTGATGCTCAAACAAGACTCGTTTCCTTAAAAGCCGTGGACTCCTCTTACCCACTGAGAGGTACTTTGAGAGTATTGGAAAAGGACGCGGCCTATCAAACCACAAGAACACTCAATCCGCCCTCTGTTGCCACCAAGGATGTGCCGGGGGTAGGCGAGGCATGGGTGGACGCAAGTCTTTTAGAGGCCCTTGAAATCTCTGCTGGACAGCATATTTTGCTGGGGCAATCCAGTTTTCTGGTAACCCAAGTTCTGAGCTTTGAGCCTGATAAGGGCGTGGGTTTTATGAGTTTTGCACCTCGAGTGTTAATTAATAAGCAAGACCTTGAAAAAACTCAGTTGATTCAACCTAGTAGCAGAATTAACTGGCGTTTTGCGGTTGCGGGTAGCGAGTTGGCGGTCAAGCTTTTTACGGACACGGTATCCAACCGAATTGAGACTAAAGCCAATAAAGGCGTTAGGCTTGAAACCCTTGAAAGCGGTCGCCCAGAGATCAAACAAACGATGGACCGAGCCGCTAAATTTTTAAGATTAGTGGCCCTGCTTGCTGTGATACTGAGCGGTGTAGCGGTTGCCTTAGCTGCTCGCAACTTTTCTCAGCAGCACATGCAAGACTGCGCCATGCGACGAGTCCTTGGGCAAAGTCAAGCCTCAATTGCAACTTTGTTTTCATTGGAGTTTGTCGTGCTCGGACTGGTAGCCAGCGCGATTGGGCTGGCAGCAGGTTATGCCGCACATTTATTTTTTGTTCAATTACTATCAAGCCTCGTTGATACAGTCTTGCCCCCTGCCAACTGGATGCCCAGTTTTCAAGGTATCGGAGTGGGGATGTGCTGCATGTTGGCGTTTGGGCTGCCCCCCGTGTTGCAGCTCTCCAGCGTTCCTCCCCTTTTGGTCATGAGGCGGGAGTTGGGGGGACTAAAAAAAATGCCATTCTTGGTGTGGTCCTTGGGTACGGTTGGCTTATGCCTTTTAATGGCCTCAGTTAGTAAAGATTTTTTACTCACCTCCTACGTTGTAGGTGGTTTTTTAGGGGCGATACTGCTTTTTGCTTTGGGAAGTTTGGGTGCTATTTATGTTTTACGCAAATTTGTACATGAGCAAAACTCTCCCGTTTGGCTTCGAATTGCAACACGACAAATTTACGCGCGAAGTGCTTACGCCGTTTTGCAAATCAGTGCACTCTCGGTAGGGTTGCTGGCGCTGATGCTGTTGGTTTTGCTGAGAACCGATTTAATCACGAGTTGGAGAAATGCCACCCCACAAGACGCACCCAACCGCTTTGTCATCAACATACAAAGCGATCAGGCAGAAGATTTTCAAAAGCAACTCAGAAAATCAGGCGTTCAAAAATTAGATTGGTACCCCATGATAAAAGGCAGGCTCATCGCCATCAACGATGATCCTATAAAGGCGAACCGGTACAAGGACGAGCGCGCGCAGCACATGGTCGACAGAGAGTTTAATCTCTCCCACAGCGATCAAGCTCCCGAGAACAATCAGATCACCGCTGGGCGCTGGGTTCCTAACGAGGAGCACGCGCTGAGTATCGAAGAAGGAATTGCCAAGACGCTTGATTTGCATCTTGGAGACAAAATGCGGTTTGATATCTCAGGATTTATTTACGAAGCCCAAATCACCTCAATTAGGAAAGTTGACTGGAGCTCGATGAGAACCAATTTCTTTGTCATTTTTCCAATGAAAGATATGAGCGATCTCCCTCAAAGCTTTATCGCCGCATTTAAAGCACCCAACACAAAAGGGTTTGATAATCAATTGGTACGTGAGTTCCCAAACATTACAGAATTTGATATTGCTTCTACTTTAAACCAAATTCAAAACATCTTGGAGCAAGTCACCAATGCGGTTGAGTTCTTGTTTGTTTTTACATTGATGGCGGGTCTGATCGTATTGGTTGCCTGTGTGCACAGCACAAGACAGCAAAGGGCTAAAGAGTACGCAGTCATTCGAGCCTTGGGGGGAACAAACAAGCTCTTGGTAAAAATTCAACGCGCTGAGCTGTGGGGAATGGGTGCCTTAGCAGGATTTATGTCCAGCTTTTGCGCCTGTGTGATTGGGTGGAGCTTGGCCAAGTTTGTTTTTGAATTTGAGTGGACCGCCTCCCCCGTGTTTGTACTTACAGGAACAGCGTTTGGTGTTTTAGTGGCATGGGGTGCTGGTTGGTTTGGACTTAGACCGGTTCTTAATCAGTCGGTTCTTCAAAACCTCAGGCAAATATAGTTCTATTGACCACCAGGATAAGCCTCCCCCTGAAGGGGGAGGCTTATCCTGGTGGTTAGCTCGATATTTGGCTTAATCTATCGACGCACTCCATCTGTCATTCCATCCGTTTGCTCTTGTTTGATCCAGCTCTCTTCGGTTGCGCTTTGTGGGTCTACCGTTTTCGATGCTGCTTGAGGGTTCGCGGGCATATTTTCGTTGATCAGCCCATCTCAATTTGGCCTCTAAACTTTGTGGTGTTTCGTTATAAAGGAGTTGAGCCACGCTGGCTGGGCCCCTGTTTTCACTTAAACCCAGCACTGTAACTATTTGAACAAAACCCTCGCTTTTGATACTCAAGATATCATGTAGCTTGATCTCTTTGGAGGGTTTCGCAATTTGATCGTTTACTAAAATCCTGCCCTTACTCACCTCATCGGTTGCAAGAGTTCTTGTTTTAAAGAACCTTGCTGCCCAAAGCCATTTGTCAATGCGAATTTTCTCAGTCATGCCAGTCGTACTTTTAGTGATGGATGTTTATTGATTTAATGTTTGCTCATTTGAGTTAATCTCCCCGTCAGCAAGACTATTAGTGCACCTGCACCCCCTTGAGTGGGTTTTGCTTGAACAAAGGCAAGAATTTCCTTTTTCTGTATCAGCCAAGATTGAACTTTTGATTTGAGCACAGGATTTTTGCCAGGAGAGCCCAATCCTTTTCCGTGAATAACTCGAACGCAGCGCATACCATTTTTGACCGATTCTTTTATAAATTCGCTCAATGTGTCTCTTGCCTCTTCACGCCTTAGTCCGTGCAAATCGATTTGCGCTTGCACGCTCCAGTCGCCCTTTCTTAATTTTTTTGTGACATCGACCCCAATGCCAGGTCTTCGAAAACTAAGCGCATCATCCGTATCCAGGAGCGAGGTTACATCAAACTCATCACTCAAACTCTCACGAAGGGCATTTTTGTTGTCCTTGATTTGTTGACTTGCGATCGGCGGGGAGGGCTCATTTTTAAGCTCCACTCGGGGCTTTGAAACAAGGGGTTTAACAACGCCCACCGCTCTTTTAAAAAGATCTTGCTCTGCACTGCGAAGCCTCTCAAGTCGCAACGCTTCTTCATGCTCTAATTTTTGACGCGCATGTTTTTCTTGAACTGCGCGCTTTAGGCCCTCAAGATCTTGGAGAGAGCGAGACTTCATATACAAGAGGTAGGGGGACTGAATTTAAGCTCTAGCTCTCAGCAAAAGCGCGCTCAACTACGAAGTCCCCTGGCGTAGACGTCGTACCCTCTTTGAATGAGCGTTCCTCAAGCATTTTCTTTAAGTCCTTTAGCATCTGAGGCCCGCCGCAAATCATCACCCGGTCAACTGCCGGATCTAGTTCAGGCATATTTAAATCCTTGAAGAGTTTGCCACTCTCAATCAAATCGGTCACTCTGCCTTGGTGCATATAGGACTCTCTGGTGACAGTTGGATAGTAGATTAGTTTGTCTTTAATCATCTCCCCCAATAATTCATGCTCGGGTAATTCTTGGGTGATGTAATCATGGTAAGCCAATTCGTTGACTTGTCTGACGCCGTGGACCAAGATAATTTTATCAAAACGATCAAAGGTTTCGGGATCTCTAATTACACTTAGAAAAGGCGCTAATCCTGTTCCGGTGCTTAGAAGATAAAGATTTTTGCCCGGCAAAAGATAGTCAATCAAAAGAGTCCCAGTCGGCTTCCTGCCCACAATGATCGTGTCACCCACACTAATGTGCTGCAGCCTAGAGGTGAGAGGGCCGTCTGGCACTTTGATGCTCAAAAACTCAAGATGCTCTTCGTAATTGGGACTCACAATGCTGTACGCCCTGAGCAAAGGCTTGTTGTTGACCATCAAACCAATCATGGTGAAATGTCCGTTTGAAAAGCGCAGACCCGTATCTCGAGTCGTTGTGAAACTAAACAAACGATCCGTCCAGTGGTGAACGGATAATACTTTTTCTTCGTGAAAGGCACTCATGGGGGGTGTTTACGTTAAATCTTAATCAGCCATTTTAACCGTTCCCTCGAAAAGTACTGGCCCCCTTGCTTCTACTGCAATTAGATGTTCGGCTCGTGTTACTTTGTATCACTTCGTCGTACTTCGTCGTACTTCGTATTACTTCATATCACTCACTGACATTTCATCAGGGTCTGATGTTTGTGAGCCATGAGATCTAAATCCAACGGATGGAGGGGTTATTTAAAATAATTTGAAATAATTAATATGAGCATTTAAGTATTAATTTATTGAGATTCATGTTGGCCGGATCCTCCTAAAAGGTTAACCTTTATTGGCCGATTTAAGTGCTAATTGTTTGTTTTTGCATGCAATTTATACGCAAGCCGAGAGCCTTGAAGGTATTGAAGGTATCTATGCCTGCCGCCTTGGTTGAACTTCAGCCTCCTCGGTACGCTCTTGCCTATGCGGTGTGTTTGGTAGAATAGGGAAAAATTGCAGGAAAAATGATGAAATCAGGTGCACCCACAAACAGGCATTTCATTAAAACCCAATCAAATCTTATTTTGGGTTCTTTGGGAGGGGCGAAATTTAATTTTAAAAAGATTAAATTAGCCCAACTAAACACTCTTTTTTTAATAACGGCTGTTTTAGTTTGCAGCTTGTTCTCAAACCCTGCACATAGTGCTCTTAGCTACGAGATTGCCGTTTTTTCGGATGAAATCGTAGCCCCAGGTGAGTTGGGTACCAACCTGCACTTTAATATGACTCCCCAAGGCCTAAGTATTCCGTCCTATCCCAACGAGGTGATGAATGTACACGGCCAACGCTTAACCCCAGAGATCTCCTACGGTCTGAGTCAAACGGTTGAGGTGGGCCTGCTTTTGCCAATAACACGTACAAATAGTGGACTGATAACGGAGGCTGGGTACATTGCAAAAGCTAAATATATGCCCGTTCAGTCCTTGTACGGAGTTGGATATTTTGCTGGATTTAATGTGGAATGGGGGCAGCTAAAGCCTGAGTTTGCTTTATCTCAACGTTTTTACGAATTCAGATATATCTCGGGTTGGAGAAACGAGGATTGGTTGGTGTCGGTCAACCCCATCTTTAATTGGCCCGTCTCCAAGGACTATGTCGAACACTCACCTGAATTTACATTGGCTCTTAAGGCCAGCTACCGCTTAGTTGGTCATTCCCACTACGGATTGGAGTATTACAGCGCTAAGGGGCAGATCAATAATTTAAGGCCCTATACAACTCAAAACAATACTCTTTACTTCGTCTGGGACTACGAGCGCAAACCCTACGAAATTAATCTAGGACTGGGTAGAGGTCTAAATAGTTCCTCAGACAACTGGACAATAAAAAGTATCGTAGCCTGGCCTTTCTAACCTAGCTCCCCTACTGAGGGCAGAACACTAACTTTCTTTGGAATTTTTGGCGTGTTCAACCTCCTGCTCTTTGGCAATCGGGACGCCGTTTTTAACGGCCAGCACCTCTGCCATGATGCTCACAGCGATCTCTGCTGGAGTTTTGCTGCCAATGTAAATACCAATAGGTCCCTTTAAGCGAAGAATATTTTGGTTAGAGACTTCAAAGTGCTCTTGCATTCTTTGTTTTCTTGCTTCGTTATTGCGCCGAGAGCCGATTGCACCCACATAAAATGCCTCGCTGTTTAGCGCCTCCAAAAGGGCGAGGTCATCGAGTTTGGGGTCATGGCTGAGTGCAACCACGCAGCTGCGTCTGTCAGGTTTAAAGCTCAGGACCATGTCGTCTGGCATTTCCCTTGAAATCCTCACGCCCTGCAAGGAGCTGTACTGAGCGTATTCCATTCTTGGATCACAGATCGTTACATCAAATCCATTGAACTTGGCCATGGTCGCCAAATACTCAGCCAATTGTCCCGCTCCAATCAAGAGCATCCTGTACTCTGGTCCAAATGTATTGACTAAATGTTCTCGTGTGAGCACCAACTCAGCTGGGGTGTCGCACACAAGGAGTTCAATGTGGCCATTGTTTAAATTGATTTTGCGCTGAACCAGCAAACCCGCCTCAAGTTTTTCAATCAAAGAATGTAATGCGTTGGGTTCAGGGTCAAACTCAAGGAGCAACTCCAAAGTCCCTCCACAGGGCAGCCCAAATCGGTGGGCCTCATCTGCACTAATGCCGTATTTAACGCTTTGAGGGGGGCCCACCGGAATGGTGTGCGAGTTTTGCGTCTGAGCTGGATCAAGGGGCTGACTGCGCGCAAGCGCGGCATATGATTTTGTGTATCGATCAATCAAATCGTCTTCAATACAACCCCCTGACACTGAGCCTACCACTGCGCCGGTTTCGCACAACGCCATGATCGAGCCAACAGGCCTTGGTGAGGAGCCCCAGGTTCGGGTCACCGTTGCGAGTAAGGCCCTTTTGCCAGTGCTGCGCCATTTGGCGATAGCTCTGAGGACTAGCACATCAATATTTTCCATTTATTTGAGCGTGTAAAGCAAGTAGCCTAAGAAAACAGCAACGGCAAGCGTAATTAAAAGCAAAGCTTTTCTGGCGACTGGGTTGGATTCCAAGTGCACTTGCTCAGTGGGCGCGCCTTCATTGGGGGCTGTTTGGCCAACATCATGAGAATTAATATTGTGAGGTTTAGTCATTTTTTTTGAGATCAGTTTTAGACGATTTGACCACCGAATAGCGCTTGAGGGTGAGCTCCCTTGCAGAGACGTGATCCACAACTGGTAAAGG
>DAIUEA010000080.1:0-7698 GCA_036845365.1 Limnohabitans sp.
GCATGCCATGCAAGCGCTCTCCCAGCTGAGCTATACCCCCAACTTGTGTCGAGCCTACTATTATAGCTCCTTTTCTGATTGCCGGTTAACAAGTTCTAATAAATTAGCACTAGTTGCTGTTGCTGTTTAAACGCTCGATGACAGTTTTTTGATCAAAAATAGCGATCACTGCATCTAATGAAGGTGTTTGAGCCGTGCCCATGAGTAAAACTCGCACAGGCATTGCCAACTGCGGCATTTTCAAACCCGTCTCGCTGAGCACTTGTTTCAACGCCAGTGAAATGGACTCCTTGTGCCACTCCTCCTTGTTGATTTTTGCTAATTTATCTCTCATCAACTCAAGCGCAGCATTCATGTGGGGTCCAAGATGTTTGTCCCGCTCCTCTTTGGGTATGTGCACAGGGGCATAGAAACATTTAACCCACTTGGCTAATGAAACCAAGGTATCACAGCGGTCTTTAAATAAACCGCACATAAGGGGTATGCGTTCATCTGCTATGACGTTTTCCTTTTCTAAGAACACCGAAACATGTTTTGCAAGCTCCTCGTCACTGAGCGATTTGATGTGCTGGGCATTGACCCACTTTAATTTAGCTTCGTCAAACTGTGCAGCGCTACGCCCTAGGTGATCTAAATTAAACCAAGTCAAGAATTGAGAGCGGCTAAATATCTCATCATCTCCGTGACTCCAACCCAGTCTTGCCAAATAATTGACCATCGCATCCGGCAAAAATCCCTCATCCCTATACTTCGTAACCGCTTTTGCACCATTTCTCTTGCTCATCTTCTCCCCAGCCTCATTTAGTACGGTGGGCAAGTGAGCATAGACGGGGGGTTTTGCCCCTAGGGCATTAAAAATATTAATCTGCCTAGGTGTATTGTTGACATGATCGTCCCCCCTAATTACGTGAGTGATTTGCATGTCGATATCGTCTACAACGACACAAAAATTATAGGTCGGAGTACCGTCGGGGCGCGCGATCACAAGGTCATCCAATTCGTGATTGCGAATCTCTATTTGTCCCTTGACTTTATCATCCCAAGTAACAACACCATCTAGCGGGTTTTTAAACCGCAGCACTGGACTGACACCCTCAGGTATGGGTGGCAAAACTTTTCCAGGCTCAGGCCTCCAAGTGCCGTCATAACGAGGTTTCTCTTTGGCCTTCATTTGAGCCTCTCGCAAAGCGTCCAACTCCTGCACACTCATATAGCAGGGGTAAACATGTCCGGACGCTTTGAGCTTTTCAAGCACGGCTCGGTATCGGTCCATTCTTTGCATCTGGTAGAAAGGTCCCTCATCGGGATCCATTCCAAGCCACTTCATCCCCTCTAAGATCACATCCACCGAGGCCTGGGTAGAACGATCAAGGTCAGTGTCCTCGATGCGAAGAATGAACACTCCGTTTGTGGCTCGTGCGTAGGCCCAAGGGTAAAGAGCGGAGCGAATATTTCCCAAATGAATGAAACCCGTTGGCGATGGGGCAAACCTGGTGCGTACAGTGGTCATGATGGAAGATCTTATTAGGTGTAGTTTGGCATTCTAAAAAAATGAGCTTTCAGGAACGACGTTTAAACGGCGTCCAGACCCAAACAAAGATCGCGCTTGAGGTCCTCTAAATGCTCTAACCCAACCGCGATGCGGATTAAGTTTTGCTCAATACCGGCGTTGTGCCTTTGCTCCTCAGTAAGTCTTCCGTGCGAGGTGCTAGGTGGATGGGTGATGATTGTTTTAACGTCCCCTAAATTGGCAGTCACACTCATCAACTCCGTGTGATCAATGACCGCAAATGCTTTGCGCCTTGCGTCCTCGGGTGAGCCCGCTTTAATATCAAACGACAAAACAGCCCCTCCAAGCCCAGATTGCTGATCCATAGCAAGGTCATATTGAGGATGACTTTTAAGACCCGGATAATATACCCTTGAGATTTTGGGATGCTCCTCAAGCCAAGTCGCAAAATTCAGGGCCTGCTCAGACTGGGCTTTCATCCTAATACCAAGCGTCTCCATCCCCTTTAAAACAACCCATGCATTAAAGGGGGATAAGCTCATACCTGCACTTCTCATCACGGGAATAAATTTTTCTTTAACGATTTGCTCAGTTGCGCACAACGCTCCAGCAACTACTCGTCCTTGGCCGTCTAAGTACTTTGTACCGGAGTGGACTACTATGTCTGCACCAAGGGAGATCGGTCGCTGAAGGGCAGGTGTGCAAAAACAGTTATCAACCGCTAACCAAGCGTTACAGCTTTGTGCCAAAACGCTCAACGCTCGAATATCGCACACCTCGGTCAGTGGGTTGGTGGGCGTTTCTGCAAAAAATAATTTGGTGGTGGGTCTTATCGCTTGTTCCCACTCTTTGATGTTGGTTTGTGAAACAAATGATGTTTGGACCCCAAACTTTGCAAACTCTGAGCCCAACAATTTAATGGTAGAACCAAACACTGACCTGGAGCAAATCACATGATCTCCGCTTTTCAGTAGCCCCATGCAAAGAAGCAGCACCGCAGACATGCCGCTTGAGGTCCCTATACAGGCCTCAGACCCCTCCAAAAGAGCAAGCCTTTTCTCCATACTGGCAACTGTGGGGTTGGTGAAGCGAGAGTAAATATAGCCGTCCTCCTCGCCAGAAAAACGCCTTGCAGCGGTTTCGCTATCAGGCTGGGTGAAGCTGGAAGTTAAATAAAGGGACTCCGAGTTCTCACCGTACTGAGATTTATCGACCGCAGCCCTGACGGCTAATGTATCAATGTGCAAACCTTCGTAAGGATTTTTAGAATTGGGTTTCATTTGCAAAATTTTTAAGTCAATGATTTCTTAATCAGTACACCAGTACATCGCTACATTAGTCCATTACGTTGGGCAAAGCCAGTCTAGAAGCATCATCGGCTTCGGTTTGCTGATGAACGCGCTGCGCGTTCATGCCCGCTATCACTTCTGCTGAAATGTCCCCAGTCACGTAGTGTCCGTTAAAGCAAGAAGCATCAAAGCCCTCAATGCGGGGGTAACCCTTTGGAAGCGCTTTTTTGATGGACTCGATCATTGCGTCCACCTCTTGATAAATTAAAGCGTCACAGCCAATGACTTGTCTGACCTCTTCTACAGTTCGGTCGTAGGCCACCAACTCTTGTAGCGTGGGCATATCGATACCGTAAACGTTGGGAAAACGAACAGGGGGTGCGGCACTGGCCAAATAAACTCTCCGCGCCCCAGCATCTCTTGCCATTTGCACGATCTCACGGCTCGTGGTACCTCTCACAATGGAGTCGTCCACGAGCAACACATTTCTGCCCTTAAACTCGCTTGCAATTACGTTTAATTTTTGACGCACCGATTTTTTTCGCACAGATTGCCCAGGCATGATGAAAGTCCGGCCCACATATCTATTTTTAACAAACCCCTCTCTGTAAGTAATGCCTAGCAAATGAGCCAACTGAGTGGCACTGGGGCGGCTAGATTCGGGTATGGGTATAACCACATCTATCTCAGAGGGTGGTAAAACCGAGACGACCCGTTTGGCCAAACTCTCACCCAAATTAAGCCGCGCCTGGTAAACGGAGATTCCGTCTAAAGTCGAGTCAGGTCTAGCCAAATACACATACTCGAATATGCAGGGGTTGAGCTTGCTAAAAGACGCGCATTGATGGTTTGCGAGCACCCCGTCTGTGCTGATAAAGATGGCCTCTCCAGGGGCTATGTCCCTGACAAAAGTGTGGCCCGTTCCCTCCAGTGCTACAGACTCGCTTGCAATCATAAGCGCGCCGTCCGCACCTTTCCCAATACACAAAGGTCTAATGCCGTAAGGATCTCTGAAGGCAAGCAATCCGTGGCCTGCGATCATAGCGATCACTGCATAAGAGCCCTTGACGCGCTTGTGTACACCTTTAACCGCTTCAAATAAAACTGCTGGTGAAAGAGTAGCCCCCCGGGTACATGTCTCCAGCTCATGGGCCAATACATTGATTAAAACCTCAGAGTCACTTTCGGTGTTGATGTGCCGGTGGTCGATGTTGTACAAATCCTGCTTCAAGGACTGAGCATTGGTGAGATTGCCGTTGTGTACCAACACGATTCCAAAAGGAGCGTTGACGTAAAAAGGCTGGGCCTCCTCCTCGCTTTGTGCGTTGCCAGCGGTTGGATAACGCACCTGACCGAGCCCTGTATTTCCTGGTAATGCACGCATGTTCCTGGTTCGAAAAATATCACGAACCATGCCTTTGGCTTTATGCATGAAAAACTTTCTGTCCTGCTGAGTCGCTATGCCAGCCGCGTCTTGCCCTCTGTGCTGTAACAAAAGCAACGCATCGTAAATCAGTTGATTAACTACACCGCGTCCAACAACGCCAATAATTCCACACATTAATTAATAAACCTTCCAAAATCTGAGAGCAAAAAAGGGACCACTTGGTGAAGCACTTGTGTCAGCACAGGAGCGACATTGGACTTAGTCCATTCTGGGTTGTGTTTAAAGGGGCTCAAACTGATACATATGGCAACGAGTAACAAAATAGCACTTGCACCCAACATACCAAATGCGGATCCAACCAGCCGGTCAAGTGCACCAAGCCCAATTTTTGCAAGTTGTTGTCTCAGCAAGTTACCACACAAGGTGGACAAGAGCAACACGCCCACAAAAATAATCACATAACCAAGTCCCTGCCTCAAAGCGTCTGACAACTCTAAGACGGGGATCAATGAACCAGCAGTTGATCCCCAAAGCGGCGCAAGTATGAAGGCAAAAAACCAAGCTACCACAGACATCAATTCACGTGCAAAGCCTTTGAACAAACCCCAAATAAAACCAACTGCGATTAAGGCTAGTGCAAACCAATCCACTGGGGTGGGGGTGTGTTGAAAGAGCTCCATCAAAGAATATTATTTGAAAAAAAGAAATTTTTCACCATGTTAAATTACGCCGTAGGTATTAAGTCAAGTGTGGCGCCTGGTATTTTCATCTCTCTAATCTTCTCCAGCATGTGTTGGGTTTCCTCTTGATTCTTAAATGGACCCACCCTTATTCTCGTTCTTTTAATCCCGTCGTGAGACACAAGGGTGACAATTGTCGTTTTGAAACCCGCCTTTTCTAAACGAGCACGGTATTCTTTGATTTTTGCAAGGTCGGTATACACCCCGATCTGCAAGATTTGTTTAATTGGCTTAGTTTCCTTGCTGTCTTTGCCTTCTTTAGACTCTTTTTTAGAATCGCTCTCGCCTTCCTTATTCGTTTTTGGACTTTTGGGCACCGAGGCCACAACCTGGGGGGGCGATGGATTTGCCTGAGTGGGTGCGTTCTTAGTGTTACTCACGCCTGAAGTGTTGGGTGGGCTTCCAACAGGTCCTGCAGGGCTTGTTGTTTTTGGCGTATTTTCTGCCCCTGACTGAGCCAAAGCAAGAGCTACCTTACTGTCCGAAGCCTTGGTGGAGATGATGACCTCTTTGGGCTCTTTTTGCTCTTTTTGCTCTTTTTGCTCTTTTTGCTCTTTGGACTCAACTGCCGTTGCAACCGAGGGTGGACTCATTGGGACCGTTTTTGCTGGCGCATTGAAGCCGCTTGTTGCTGAGGGCGGGGGCGTAGGATTTTTGTTTGAAGGGGTGCTTGGATTGGACTGACTTGCTTGGCTTGGTAATGGGGGGGTAGTTAACGTAGAAATACTGTTGGAGAAGTTGTGCGCTATTGCACCTACAGATGCACCTACGGATGCGCCTACGGATGCACCTGCGGACGCCCCTACGGACGCCCCTTCACCAGCGTTTGTCGCAACTCCAGGGGCAACTGAGTTGGGTGTACTCGGCGTTTTATTAGATACGCTCTTGTTGTCCCGCCCCTCATCACCGGGGCCAGCTTTCAGCGCAGCTGATGAAGGAGATTTAATCGGCGCTGGGGACTCTGATGGTTTTGTCCGATCGCGCTCAACGATCTCAATTTGAATATCACTTTTTACGGGCCTGGGTTGGGTATCAAAAATCATGGGGAAACCAATCACAGATACCAACACCAGTACGGTTGCGCCAATTAATCGGTGACGCGCACTTTTCCTCAGGCTCTCGACACTTTGAGCTTGTGTGGAGCCCGAGACGGCCTCCTCTGAATGATTGCGATTGGATCTGAGCTTGAAGAAAGACATAAATTAAAGCGCTTAAGTGAACAAGTGATAGGTTTAGGTCATTTTCATCGTTGCACAAGACCTTGAAAAAGGGCCTCCTCAAAGGTCTTGCGAAAGTCCTTATGCCTCATTTAGCCCAGTTTTAAGGTTCCACCCCTGTGTGTAGCCTGCGTGTCTGGTGCCTGGAGGTGCGGTGCGCTCAGGCGTGGGATCCCGTGCTTGAGCACACCTCCGACCATGTAAAAAGATCCGAACACAACGATTCTATCAGCGGGGTCCGCCGTTGCTAACGCCTGCTGTAGGGCCTCCACGGGTCCCACACAGACCTGAGTTTGAGCCGGTGGGCTGGCAGATCCTTTTGCTTGGGAGAGGCTATTCAACCAAATTCTTTCTAACTCGTCTGCTTTCACCGCTCGGGGGGTGGGCAAATCGCAAAAGTACCAGTGCGTCACCAAGGGGGCCATTTTGCTCAAAATAGCTTGTATGTCTTTGTCGGCCATTGCCCCAAAACGGCGTGCGTACAGGGGAAAAATCCCATTGTGTCCAAATTCTCGAAAAGTGCGGATACGGCGTGAGGGTTGTGTGCAACGTCTAAGATAAGGGTGGGTTGGCCCGCTATGATTTGGAATCTTCCTGGTAAAGTCACCATTGAAAAACCATTTCGAATTCCCTGGGCAGTGACTGCTATACGCTCCCTCATGGACTCGAGCGCCGCTAAAACGGCGCAGGCATTAAAGAGCTGATTGGCCCCTCTCAGAGCCGGATAGGCAAGACCAGTGCGTCTTTTGCCCTTGGCCACAAAACTCCACTGCTGTTTGTCCCCCATGAAATTAAAGTCTCTCCCAATGAGCCACATTTGAGCGCCCACTTTTTCTGCACACTCCAAAAGGGAGCGTGGCGGTACCGGGTCGCTGATCACAACGGGGCGGCCTGCGCGCATGATGCCGGCCTTCTCTTTTGCGATGCTCTCCCTGTTGGGGCCAAGGTACTCGGTATGGTCAATGTCAATGCTTGTGATGATTGCACAGTCTGCGTCCACGATGTTTACCGCGTCCAACCTCCCCCCTAAACCGACCTCTAAAATGGCCACGTCTAAGTCAGCGCTTGCCATTAAATCCATAATAACGAGCGTAGTGAACTCAAAGTAGGTAAGGCTTACTCCTGCCCGTGCTTTTTCAACTCGCTCAAAATGATGGATAAACTGCTCTTCACTGGCAATGACACGTCCAATTCGACAACGTTCCCTAAAATCAAACAAGTGAGGGGATGTGTAAACTCCTGTTTTGTACCCAGATTCCTCTAAAATAGATTCAAGCATTGCACAGGTCGAGCCCTTGCCGTTGGTGCCAGCAACGGTGAATACGGGGCAATTAAATTTTAGCTCCAGCGCAGCCCCCACCAAGCGCACGCGCTCCAGGCCCATATCGATATTTTTATCGTGCAAAGACTCGCAGTGAGACAACCATTGTTCTAAATTCATTTGGCAAAGAACCCTTTTTTTTGTAAAAAACCTTAAGCCAAAGCAACTATTTATCAAGCGCTCTATTTTCCAACTTCTGAAAAAATATTGATGAAATCCACCAAAATCCAACTC
>DAIUEA010000081.1:0-7691 GCA_036845365.1 Limnohabitans sp.
ATTTATGTCCGATCCACAGGTCGAGCAGTACCACTTCATTGGCAAAGACATCACTTACTTTCACACGCTGTTTTGGCCCGCTATGCTTCACTTTAGCGGGCGCAAAACTCCCTCCAGTATTTTTGTTCACGGATTTATCACTGTGAGCGGGGAGAAAATGAGTAAAAGCCGGGGCACCGGTATCGACCCCCTAAAGTATCTATCCTTGGGGATGAACCCCGAGTGGCTTAGGTATTATTTAGCCACCAAACTCAGCTCCAAGGTGGAGGACCTGGACTTTAATCCGGAGGACTTTACCCTGAGAGTGAACTCTGATTTGGTGGGCAAATACATCAACATTGCGTCTCGCGCAGCCAACTTTATACACAAACAATTTAACTCTCAACTAGGCACTTTGCTCCCCAATGGTGAGAGCTTAGTGAGTGATTTACAAGCCAGCGGCGACGCAATCAGTGCACTGTACGAGGAACGTGAATTTGCTAAAGCGTTGCGAGAGGCCATGGCACTTGCCGATAAGGTCAACGAATATGTGGATCAAAACAAGCCCTGGGAGTTGGCCAAAAAAGATGGGGCACAAAATGAACTCCACGCAGTGTGCTCCACGTGTCTTGAGGCATTTCGGTACTTAAGCATCTATCTCAAACCCGTGTTGCCCGCTTTAAGCACCCAAGTAGAGTCTTTCCTTCAGTGTGCACCGCTTACCTTTGCAGACGTCCACACAAGGCTTGGTGCGGGTCACACCATAAACGCGTACAAACATCTCATCCAAAGAGTGGATGAAAAGATGCTTGATGCTTTGTTTGATATCCAAAGCGAGAGCGCCTCTAAGGCCCCAGTCAACGATTTAAAGCCTAAAGCGGCAAGCACCGATTTGCAAAGCAACCCAACGCCCAATTTAGCCCCTGGCGGCGAAGAGATAGCAGAAACAATTGGAATCGATGAGTTTGCTAAGGTAGATCTTCGCATTGCTCAAATAGTGGCGTGTGAAAGAGTTGAGGGGTCTACGAAACTGCTCAGACTGATGTTAGATGTAGGAGAGGGCCGGCAAAGGCAAGTGTTCAGCGGCATTGCAAGCGTTTACACGCCCGAGGATTTGGTTGGCAAGTTGACTGTAATGGTCGCTAATTTAGCGCCCCGCAAAATGAAATTTGGTATCAGCGAGGGCATGGTCTTAGCCGCCAGTCACGCGGATGAGAAAGCGACCCCAGGCATTTACATATTGCATCCTTGGCCCGGCGCTAAGCCCGGAATGCGAATTCATTAGGTTCACAACCTTAACATTGAATAGGTCTTACGCTTCATGTTCCACTTAAGTTTCAGACCTAAAATTCTCGATTCGCTAAGACACTACACAGTGCAGATGGGGCTGCGCGATATGGGCGCGGGTGTCACGGTGGGCGTAGTGGCACTGCCTCTTGGGATGGCATTTGCCATCGCCTCAGGCTTGCCCCCGCAAGCGGGAATCTTCACCTCCATTACTGCGGGTTTGCTGATCTCTTTGCTGGGGGGCTGCACAGTGCAAATTGGTGGTCCCGCGGGCGCTTTCATCGTAATCGTTTACGCCGTACTCCATCAATACGGCGTGGGTGGACTCGTCACAGCAACACTCATGTCTGGCGTTATTTTGTTTGTCATGGGGTTGCTGCGCTTAGGCACCCTCATTCGGTTCATTCCTGTTGCAGTGATCATTGGTTTTACGAATGCCATTGCAGTGCTCATCATGCTGTCACAGATTAAGGATTTTTTTGGGCTTAGTGTGACAAATATGCCTGCTGATTTTTTCGGCGTCGCAACAAGCTTGGTAGATGCAAGAGAAACTTTTAACCTCTACGCCTTCTCATTGGCTTTGGGGTCGTTGGTGTTTTTATTCTCCTGGCAATGGGCATTACCGCGTTGGCTCTCAGGTGAGAAAACATCAAAGTGTTCACACGCATACAGATGGCTCTCTTTGCTACAAAAAATTCCAGGATCCATTTTAGTCTTGGTCTTTGCGACCACTTATGTTTACATGGGTGATCTACCCGTGCAAACGATTGGCTCACGGTTTGGGGGAATACCGTCGGGATTGCCCTCTTTTGTATGGCCTGAGATGAATTTGCGATCGCTCTCTGAGTTGGTGCGCCCTGCCTTTACGTTGGCCATTTTAGGAGCCATTGAATCTTTACTATGCGCCCGAGTCGCAGACAATTTAACGGACGAGCACCACGATCCCAATCAAGAGCTGATGGGCCAAGGTATTGCCAATATTGTCGCCCCGCTTTTCTCAGGCATGCCCGCGACGGGAACGATCGCGCGAACCGTCACCAATATAAAAAATGGTGCCCTCTCGCCTGTCTCTGGGATCATTCACGCGCTCACTCTTTTACTGATTATCCTAGTGGCTGCCCCCTTGGCTTACTACATACCGCTTTGCGCTTTATCCGCAATTTTGGTGTTTATGGCCTGGAATATGGGGGAATGGAGAGAGTTTGTTCATTTAAAGGAATTTAGAGTCCCTTATCGTTTGATTCTCATGACGGTTTTTTTATGTACTGTCTTGATCGATCTTGCAAGCGCTGTGGAGCTCGGATTGATTGGAGCTTGCCTGACCTTTATTTACAGGATATCAAGCCTAACTCGCTTTGAAACCACACACGACACCCCGAAGTTTAAAGTGCAACGACTTTATGGATCCTTGTTTTTTGGAGCAGTGCAGTTGGTCGAAGAGTTGGAGCAGGCACTGCCCCAGAGGACTCTTATTTTGGACTTTAAGAATTTAATTTATTTAGACTCCTCGGGCACAGACGCGCTCAGGCATTTAATTAAAACTTGCCACAAGAGGGAAGTAAGATTTGTGGTCTGTGGCCTGTCGCACCAACCCCTTGAGATGATCCAGCGCGCGGGACTGATGGCACTCCTTTTAAAAGAAGACCAATACGATGACATTGACGCTGCTGTGAAACATGAGATCCTGCCTTGAATTCAACAGGTAATCAGAAAGATCTAGATTCGTTCTATTTCTCAAAAACACTTTTAAAAAATAGCCCACATTAAGAGACCACACTGATGAGCACTCGGGCCTGTAGAATATGGGCATGCATCAATATGTAAGTAACTATGCCATTTTTTAGACGTCCAGATTACCGCTCAGACACGACTGAATTCATTCAAAAAATGAAAGCCTCTCGCCCTCAGCTTGAAGCCGAGCAGCGCCTGGGCAGAGCGTTACTTTGGGATAAAAAACAAGACCAAGAGTTGATGGACGAATTTGCTCAGGCTCGGGTTGCCCAAAAATCCTACGTTTATCAAAACGGTTCGTGAGTTCAGCCCCCACTGTCACTCTCTCAGAAGAGCCGATTAGCTCCCTTGCGTCGGTGGACGTGATCGATCACGTCGCAGTCGCTCGTTTGTATGGTGAGCCCCTATTCTCCCTACCCCAAGATCTCTACATTCCTCCAGACGCGCTGGAGATTTTCTTAGAGGCTTTTCAAGGCCCGCTTGACTTACTTTTGTATCTGATTAGAAAGCAAAACTTTAATATTCTTGATATACCGATGGCCGCTATGACGCGCCAGTACTTAAGTTATATCGAGGAGATTAGAAACTCCAATTTGGAGCTCGCAGCCGAGTACTTGTTGATGGCGGCCATGATCATAGAGATTAAGTCAAGAATGCTCCTCCCACCCAAAAAACAGGCAGACGGTGAGGAGGCAGAGGATCCTAGAGCGGAGCTGGTTAGAAGATTATTGGAGTACGAGCAGATTAAGCTGGGCGCAGCACAACTGCAAGAAATTCCTCAGTACGGGCGAGACTTCCTTAAAGCTCAAATCTACATTGAGCAGTCCCTACAACCTCGCTTCCCCCACGTTGAGATCTCAGAGCTTCAACAAGCTTGGGCAGATATATTAAAACGTGCAACCTTAATTCAGCACCATAAGATCGACCGCGAGGAGCTCTCCGTTCGAGAGCACATGAGCTTAGTGATCAAAAAGCTGCAGGGCAAAAGATTTGTTCAATTTGAAGAGCTCTTTGATCCAAGCAAAGGAGTTTCAACATTGGTTGTCACTTTTGTAGCGCTGCTGGAGTTGGCCAAAGAGACCTTAATAGAAATTACACAGGCCGAGGTTTACGCCCCCATCTACGTTCGTCTGAGCTATTCTTCATCTTGAAAAAAAGCTCCAGTCAACTTTCAACTCAATGTACTGAGCCTTGATTTGCACTTGGCGTGCTAGCAGATGCAGAGCCTAAAAATCGACTCCCTCATCTTTTGCAGACCTCGCCATCAAATGGCCTACAGCGTCTTGCACTTTCATCCGTCCCTCAAGTAACGCGACAACGGCGTTCGTAATCGGCATCTCAATTCCGAGCTGTGCGGCCCGAATAGAAACCGTCTTTGCGCAGTAAACACCTTCTGCAACGTGCCCCAAAGTAGACAAAGTTTGCTCAAGCGTCAGCCCCTGGGCCAAACACAGGCCTACCTTGCGGTTTCTTGACAAGTCACCCGTCGTTGTAAGCACTAAATCTCCCAACCCGCTCAGACCCATAAAGGTATGAGCTCTAGCGCCTAGTGCCACACCTAAGGCAGTCATCTCAGACAAGCCGCGCGTAATCAATGCTGCACGTGCGTTAAGACCTAATTGCAGTCCATCGCATAGCCCGGTTGCAATGGCCATTACATTTTTAACCGCCCCCCCCACTTCAACACCAACGATATCAGTCGTTGCATAAATCCTCAGCTTTTCTGTATGCAAAGCTTTTACCAGCGTGTTGCGCACATTTGCATGAACACTCGCTGCGACCAAAGCAGTGGGCTTTAAGTGGGCCACCTCTTGAGCAAAACTGGGCCCACTGAGCACGCCAGCCATCAGCTCAGGTGCTACTTGGTCCAGTATTTCATGTGCCAGTAGTCCTTTGCTTAAAAACCGATCCTCATTTGGTGCTTCAATGCCTTTGCACAACCAAACAACGGGTTTCAAAATTTTTAAGCCACCCAACTCAACAAGCACAGAGCGAAGGGCGGACATGGGAGTGGCAATAATGATCAAATCAAAATCATGCAGCCAAACACCAAGTGGCGCGCTGGATAGAACCAAATTACCGGGCAGGCTAACGCCGTTTAAATACTTAGCATTGACGCGCTCTGCCTGCATTTGCAGAGTTTGAGTCGAATCTCTTGCCCACAAGGTGGTGTGATGGGATAGGGCGGATTGAACCGCCAACGCCGTCCCCCAAGCTCCCGCCCCCAACACGGCGATCTTCATCGAAAGACCCCAAATAATTTATTGCGTAGGGACTGAAGAGGCTTGAGCTCTTTGTTGCTCATACATGCTTTGAAAGTTTATCTCTGTCAAGTGAATGGGTGGGAAACCAGCGCGCTGAATGATATCGGATACATTGGACCTCAGATAAGGATAAATTATCTGTGGACATTGAATACCCACGATGGGTTCAATATGCTCTTCTGGAATGTTGCGGATCTCAAAGATTGCGGCCTGTTTAGCCTCAACCAAGTAAAGTGTCTTACCCTGCACTGTAGCAGTGATAGTTGCAGTGACTGTGACCTCCATGATACCGGGCACCACGTGCTCAGCACCTAGGCCCAGCTTGATATCAATGGCTGGGGTCTCTTGAACTGTAAAAATTGAGGGCGCGTTGGGTTGCTCAAGCGATATGTCCTTTAAGTAGACGCGTTGGATTGAAAAGACGGGGGCTTGTTGGTCAGATTCAGACATTAAATATTCCTGGGGTTTCAATAAAAACCCGCTTCAGATTTAATCCTAAGCGGGTCATGTTTTTAGGTATTGGGCCAGTCGCTTTTGGCAACCATCAGATTATCTCAGAGAAGTCCATAACTAATTGGGGGGTCAAGTGGCCGGAAAAGCCCATGCGTTTTTTAAGCACTCAAAGCTTCAAAAGGGGCTCTAGCCCGCCTTTGCCGTCTAAAGCAATCAAATCATCACAGCCTCCAACATGGTGGTCTCCAATGAAGATTTGGGGGACTGTTCTTCTGCCCGTGACCTGCATCATGTGATCTCTTTGCTGCGGGTCAAGATCGATTCGCACCTCCTCAATTGTTTTTACCCCTTTGGAATTTAAAAACTGTTTGGCCCTAACGCAGTAAGGACAGACAGCGGTTGTGTACATTTTGACGGTAGGTAAAGACATATTGCTAAAACTTATGAAAGGTTGATGGAATTTAAAATTGGCGGGTAATTTATGTTTGCAAGGGAAGATTGGCCTCGCGCCAGCTCTTCATGCCTCCACCTAACAAATGAGCATTGGTAAAACCAAGCTTTTGTGCCTGGGCAACGCCTTTGGCGGATAAGCCCCCGTTTTGGCAAAAGAAAATGAGTGGCCTAGATTTATCCGTGACCCGTTTGTTTAAAGAGGCACTTAAATCATCAAGCGCAACATTAATGGCCCCAGCCGGGTGGCCTTGGGCAAATTCAGCCGGTTCGCTCAGATCAATCACCATTGCTTTTTCCCGGTTCATCATCAAAACGGCCTCTGAAGTAGATATACCAGTGGTCATGCCCGATTGAACGATAGGCAGCAAAAGAAGGGAGCCTGATGCTATGGCAATGGCAAATAGCATCCAATTATCAATAATAAATTTCACTAAAAATCCTTTATATAAACTTCTCTATTCTCCTTTATTTTAAAATCATTGTCATAAAATTTCCCAGTGCTTTTCAATTACCTGCGAATTTTCTCAACCATTACCCTCATTTATCTAAAAACCTATGCTTAAACTGGTACTTATTCGACACGGGGAATCAACTTGGAATCTTGAAAACCGCTTTACCGGTTGGGCAGATGTGGGTCTGACCGAAAAAGGAGCGGCTCAGGCCACAGCCGCGGGTAAGCTTCTTCGGGCCAACTCCTATGAGTTCGACATCGCCTACACCAGCGTCCTCACCAGGGCCATTCACACTTTGTGGAAGGTCCTTGACGGCCTAGAGCGTCCATGGCTACCGGCGGTGAACACGTGGCGTTTGAATGAGCGTCATTACGGGGGGCTTCAAGGACTCAATAAAGCACAGACCGCACAAAAGTACGGTGATCAACAAGTTCTCGAATGGAGAAGAAGTTACGATATTCCCCCTCCACCGATGTCAATTGAGAGCGCGCAACTTGAGAGATCGGATCCCAGGTACAGTCGCTTAAAGCCTCAAGAATTTCCCCTCACAGAATGCCTCAAAGACACAGTCGCTAGAGTTCTGCCACTTTGGAACGAATCGGTGGCTCCAGCATTAAAAGCGGGGAAAAAACCGATGATCGTTGCTCACGGCAACTCCATCCGGGCACTCGTCAAGTATCTAGACAACGTATCAGAGAAAGATATCGTGGGCCTTAATATCCCCAACGGGGTCCCCCTCGTTTATGAGCTCACTGAAGAGCTCAAACCGATCAGACACTATTTTTTAGAGCCCTGAGCGTGGGTTAAGTTTTTTTGAGCGGGCTTTTTTTCCTAAAAAACTAGGAATTCTCTGTATTTGTGGGTTTTTACATGCCCAGTAGTCCCCTTGACAAGCGCTGGGTAATGGGGCTAGGTTAAAATGCGGCGATAGAAGTTCTTTCTAAATGAGTACATCTCACAGAGGCATCATGCGTCAAAAAATCAAAACACTGGGTTGGATAAGCGTTGGTATCGTTGCAGGAGCGCTGACCACTATCTCCTTGCAAACCGTTGCTCGAGGTAACCTGGCGCC
>DAIUEA010000082.1:0-7671 GCA_036845365.1 Limnohabitans sp.
GTTCTCAACTGCTTGATAACCCAGCCCGTGTTCAAGTCCTACTGGGTTCAACCCGCCTAATTGGTAGGCATTAGAGAGCCCTGCCCAACCGTCCTTTCGACCTAAAAACTCTTGGGACAGACCCAGTCGAAGACTTGTATGCTCTCTAAGATCAGAAATCCTGTGAATATTTAAACGATTTGCCAATGATTTACGAAGTGCGATTGCATAGGTGTTGTTAAAACCTAAAAAATATCCAGCTCTTAACCCCTTTGGGAGTAATAAATTGTTTATAGATTCAAGCGTCTGGTTCGAGTCGGTTTTTAAAATCTCTTTAGTTAATGTGCCCCAGTACTCAGGGTAAATATCCACACTGCCTTGGGCTAGGGCGTTAAAAACAATGCCAGTTGAACCCATTCCTTGCTTTATTTGAACCTCAATTTTTGCCTTATCTTTGATCGAATCGGCTACTATTTCGCCTAAAACATAAGACTCTGTAAAACGCTTACTGGCAACAATGAAATCTCGCGAATAAGCCGCTTGATTAGCCGTACTCAAACAAACCATGAGTGTTACTTGAATAACTAAAAAAAATCGGCTTAATGAATTCAAAGTTACAACCTAGTGGGGTTTGAGTTAACCGTATTGTCCAGCCTAAAGCGCAAACAAATTATTGGCTACTTAAAACCAAATCCTAATGGGAGGCGTGCCTTGCTCCGCCGTCAACATAAATGACTTGACCCGTTATGTAGCGAGAAAGCGGGGAGGATAGGAAAGTAACTAAAACAGCTAAATCATCTGGCTCCCCGATGTAGCCTGCCGGACAGTTCGCAGCCACCCACTTTTCCTGTATTTCCGCAGAGGGAAGTATTTTTTGGTCTATCTGCTCGGAGTGAATCCGCCCAGGAGCAATGCTGTTGACAGTGATACCGTATTTTCCAACGACCCTGGATAATGCCTTGGCCCAAATATGTGTTGCACCGTTGGGCGGTACGCCCCCGTTCATTGCAACGGGCTCATCACCTCCGGTTAAATTAATAACACGACCAAATCCCCTGGACTTCATGCTCTCTATGAAAGCGTGGGTCATCTCTCTTGCAGCGTGAAAGTTCAAATACATTGCATCCTCCCATTGCTCAAGGGTTCCTAAACCATCAAAAGGACGAGAGCCACCCGCATTGTTTACAAGTATGTCCAAGTACCCAAATTGATCCAAAATGCGCTGCACAACCCTCTTAGGCGCTTGCCGATCAGTAATGTCGCACTGAATCACTAGAGGGCGCAACCTTCCACTGTTCTCAATTTCCTTTGCCAATTCGTTAAGCAACTGCTCGCGCCTTGCTAGTAGTATCAATTGGCATCCCTCATTTGCCAGTCTGATCGCTATTTGTTTGCCTAGACCCACGCTTGCGCCCGTGACTAAAGCAACTTTACCGTTTAAAGCTAAATCCAATTTCGTCTCCTCTAAAATTTAGACATACACTATGGCCTTCATTATGTCAGCGTTAAGTCATATTAGCTTCATAAATGCCCTTAAAAGTTGAGGTAAAGTACCGTTTAATCATTTATTAAAACAATTGAAATCAATACTTAAACATCTATCTGTCTCAATTCTTTTGTGTACAACTCTTTCACAGGTTTTACACGCTGATTCTCCGTTCAGTAAAGCGAACCTCCCCTCTGAGATTGAGGTGGTCGATTTGCGCAACATCTTTAAAACACCTTTAGGTCGATACGGTCTCGAGTTTGACTCTAATTTTTTAAGCCTAAATCATCATTTAGTTCAAATTACCGGCTACATGGTCAAATCCGACGAGCCTGAGCTTGGAAGTTTTTTGCTATCAATCAGGCCAGTCCAACTACACAGGGAGGATGACGGTCAAGCAGATGACCTACCCCCCTCCACGATCAAAGTGTTATTGGATCCAAGCCAATCAAGCTTAAGCGTTCCTTACTTGTCGGGTCTGCATACATTTAGAGGGACTTTGCTAATAGGGCGCAGTGAAGTAGCGGGCGAGCCTTTTTCTTGGATTTCGCTTCAATTGCCTGTCATAAATCGTTAATAAAACTGTCCTAGCTTACCTGCATTTTCATCACTGATTACTCAATACTCATTACCTAACACTCATAACCTAATCATTTTTAATCATGAAATTTAACAAAAAATCCACACTTTTTATAGCGGCATTTATGTGTGTAAAAGTCGCGTTTTCTCAGCCCGTAGTGACGCGCTTAACTCCTCCAAGCGAACTGTTCAGCTCAGGACAATCAAATCCGGTTATTGCCAGGTTTTTACCTGATCAACGCTTTGATCTACAAGCTACCATTAAACCAGATGATGACAGTAAATCGATCACCGAGGCTAAATTTCTCATCGACGGAAAAGCACTCAAAAGTGAAGTCTCCCTCAAAAGTTGTAGCTCAGGGTGTTTGCCAGGTGTTTCCAAAAACTCAGTGATTGCCACTATACGGGCGATGTCTTTACAAAAATCTGGCGTTCATACATTAGCACTTGAGGCTGTTCAAAGCGATGGTAAAACCACCTCTGCAAAGGGTAACTTTGAGATAGTTCCTTTGGTTGCTGGGGGCCAAAAGATAAAAAATATTGTGATCCTTTTGGGCGACGGAATGGGCGCAGCTCAAAGAACGGCAGCTCGTATCGTGGCTGAGGGATACGCACAAGGTAAATCACTCTCCCCCTTGGCCATGGATACGCTGCCTGTTACGGGCATGGTTAAAACATCCTCCCTGAACTCCTTGGTGACAGACTCCTCCCCCGGAATGTCCGCTTATGTCAGCGGCAACAAGAGCAACAACAATGAGCAAGGGGTTTTTCCGGATGATACGGTAGATGCTTTTGACAACCCCCGGGTTGAGTACTTAAGTGAATACCTAAAAAGAACTCAAGGAAAGTCCTTGGGATTAGTTACCACCGCCGATGTGTTCGATGCCACCCCAGCAGCCAACGCAGTACACACCAGCAACAGGGGTGCGGGCACTGGCATTGTGGATCAATACCTTGATGACCAAAAGCTCACTGGTCTGAGCGTCTTAATGGGGGGTGGGCGTAAATGGTTCTTGCCAGCCCAAACTCCCGGCTCTGCCAGAGGCGATAAAAGCGACTACGAGTTCTCTTTAAATGACCCACATACTGCTCAAATCATAAAAGGCTGGGGAGCAGCAAGCGGCAAACTTGATAAAGAACGAGACTTAATCTCAGATTTTCAACAATCAGGATTTAAATACGTATCTGATAAAACATCACTTGACGCGGTGGATTTAAAGGGCACGGATCGTTTGCTGGGTCTCTTTGCTCTGTCCAACATGAACGTAGCTTTAGACAAGATTGATGGACGAAGAAACAAAATGCAAGGCATCAAAGGTCGTGTCGTGGATGATTACGGTCTGCCTGATCAACCAATGCTAGATGAGATGACTAAGACCGCGCTAACTGTGTTGAAAAAAAATAAGAAAGGTTTCTTCCTAATGGTGGAAGGTGCCTCCATCGATAAACAAGCTCACAACATGGATACAGAGAGGTGGATCCTTGACACCCTAGAGTTTGACCGAACTATTCAGATGGTGAAAAATTTTGCGGCGCAAGAGAAAAATACCCTCGTGATCGTCACTGCGGATCATGAGTGCTCTGGGGTTGCTTTGATTGGCGGCTCTATGGTCTCAGACTCAAAATTACAAGAGTTGGTTAAAGAAGGTGGAACTGCAAACGTCCGTGATAAGGTAGTTGGTATTTATGAAAAAGCCGGTTTCCCAAAATACGTGATCGACACGGATGGATATCCCAAAACAACAGACATTGATTTCAGACTTCTAATTGGATACGGCGCAAATTCAGACCGAGGCGAAGACTGGAGAACCAATCCATTACCCACTCAAGATACACAACAACCTTTCAATAAAATTCAACCCTTAGCCTCCTACCCAGCTGATCCCTCTGCAAGAGACGCGCAGGGCAAGTTTATGGTTACGGGTCAAGTACCCGGGACAAGTGCAGTGCACACTGCAACCGATATTCCCCTATCCGCCATGGGTCCGGGAGCTTGGTCCTTAACCGGTGTTTTGGACAATACGGATGTTTTCTTTATCATTGGACAAGCCGCTACACGGGGGGTACTGCGTCCTAAAATCTATTGATTAGCGCTAAAGCAATTTTATTTATTACAATCAATTAACGTAATTGGCAATTAAAAATTCGCAATTAAACGCGACCCAAATTTGGATTCGCGTTTAATATGTATTTCTTCGGCAGACAAAAGGGGTCGACATAACCCCTAGCTTCAAGCCACAATATAGTCCACTTCACCCTAATAAATCCTTAAAAAAGATCTCTACATGTCTAAATTTTTGTTGTATGAACGCACCGGCCCCTTGGTCACACTCACCATGAACCAACCCGAGGTAAGAAATGCGGTCACTGGCAATTCGGCTATAGAAGAAATCGTTGAAGCATGTGCAGAGATCAGCAGGGATCTCTCTGTTAAGGCGGTCATATTGACTGCAAATGGGACCGTTTTCTCTTCAGGTGGAAATGTTAAAGAAATGCTTAAATTTACCACCGACGAAGTCTCCCCTGCATCTATTCGCCAGTGGTATGTGAACGGTATTCATTTACTCACTAAAGCTCTTTATCACTTGGAAGTACCACTCATTGGGGCCATCAACGGGCCAGCTATTGGAGTGGGATGCGATATGGTTTGCATGTGCGACTTTCGCATTGCAAGCGAAAAAGCAACCTTTGCCGAGAGCTTTATCAGAGTCGGTATTATTCCTGGAGACGGTGGTGCTTGGCTTTTATCAAAAACAGTTGGCGTCTCAAAAGCTATGGACATGGCACTCACCGGCGACGCTATAACTGCAAATGAGGCTCTGGAGTGCGGCTTGGTCACCAAGGTTACAACCCCAGATCAACTCTTACCTGAAGCTCACGCATTAGCAGCACGAATTACAAAGAACTCAGGGAACATACTCAGAATGACCAAGAAGTTGATTAGGGAGAGCCAGAATAATTCGCTGGAAAGTATTTTGCAAATGTCAGTAGGTATGCAAGTCATCGCCCACAAAAGCCCCGCTCATAGGGAAGCTGTCCATGCTTTTATTGAAAAACGCAGTCCTATATTTTTAGATGAGTAAGAAGATTTCTTTAACGGGTCTGCTTGAGGAGGCTTCTTTGGAAAGATTTGATAACTGACCTCATGTGTCTCTTCGCCGCCTTGTTCATAGATCAGTGTGTAGCTCATGTCATATAAAACCAATTTTTTTATTTTCAAGGAATTACGGCCGTAACCTCTATCTCCAACAAGGCTTTATCCTCAACCAAAGAGCTCACAAAAACACAACTCATAGCTGGAAAGTTTTTACCCAATACACTTCTATACACTTCCCCAATCTCTTTGAGTTTAGAGACGTATAAATCCTTCTTTACAATATACCAGGTCATTCTCACCATGTGCTCTGGCCCAGCACCCCCCTCGTTCAATAGCCTTTTAATATTGATTAAAGCTTGTTGGAGTTGGCCGGTAAAATCATCAGTCTCAAACACTTGATCGCTATTCCACCCTACCTGCCCACCAACGTAGATTTGTGTACCCGTGCAAACTATTGCATTGGCGTAGCCCTTTGGCTTTACCCACTCTGGCGGTTGAAGTACACGGTACATAAATCGTCCTTTATATTTTTAGATTTCTTTTAGCTTGAAACGTTGAAGCTTACCCGTCTCAGTTCTTGGAAGTTTATCTACGTAGCTTATTTCACGTGGATATTTATAAGGAGCTAATAGGTTTTTGACATGGTCTTGTAAAATTTTGGTCAGATCAAGACCTGGGCTATAACCGTCTCTCAGAACACAAAATGCTTTAACCAACATACCGCGTTCTTCGTCTTTTTGCCCAATCACTGCGCATTCTTGTACCGCGGGATGCTTTAACAAAGCGTCCTCCACCTCAGGTGCGCCGACGTTATAGCCTGCAGTTATGATCATGTCATCATCCCTGGATTGATAATACAAATAGCCGTCAATATCTTGTTTAAATAAGTCACCGGGAAAATTCCATCCCCCCTGAACGTAGTTAGCTTGTCTTAGATCCCCCATATATTTACATCCTGTTGGGCCCTTCACCCTCAAACGTCCAACCTCACCCTTGGGGACTTCAATCCCTTGCGAGTCAACGACTTGTGCAATGTAGCCTGGGACGACTTTACCTATGGCTCCCGATCTCACACTTTGCGGGGGGCTTGAGACAAAAATATGAAAGAGCTCAGTAGATCCGATCCCATCAATCATCTCTAGATGACTTGCCTGTTTCCACAACTGCCTAGTTGCATCCGCTAAAGCCTCTCCCGCACTCACTGATATACGCAAACTAGGGACCGGGTTTTTTTGAATAAAAGGGGCCATCTGCCTGTAAAAAGTTGGCGCTGTATAACAAATCGTACACTGCGCTTCGTGCATCAGCTGGACCATGGTTTCAGGTTTGTAAGGAGCGTCGGGGAAGAAAACTGAGCTGCCAGAGTACATCGGGAAAATTAACAACCCGCCTAACCCAAATGTGAAGGCAAGCGGTGGTGAGCCCATAACGATGTCGGTGTGCGCCGCTTTCAATATATGTTTAGGCCACGCCTCACAACTACCCAGTATGTCAAGGTGCGTATGCGCCGCAGCCTTTGGAAGCCCCGTTGTGCCGGACGTAAAAGCCAATAAGGCAATGTCCTTGGGCCTTGTGTTGCAAAACCAAGTATTAGTAGCAAACTTAGAGGCTCTAATGAACGCTTCCCCCTCTAAGTGGTGAGAGTCAAATCCAATAATCTCAGACACGCAGGGAACAAAATCATGGGCCGCCTTTAGTTCCTGCATTAAACTTTGATCGCAAAGTGCAACTGTGGGCCTCGATTTTTGAATAACCTCACCCAGCTCCTTTGCCCTTAGTAGAGGCATGGTGCTTACGGCGACCAGACCGCAGTTAACTACTGCGAGCCAATGCAGAGCCATTGAGATAGAGTTTCCCCCTCTAAGGAGCACACGGTTGCCCGATACCAATTGAAGTTCCTCGGTCAAAAAGGAGGAGAGCTGACTCACGAAATCATAGGCCTGAGCATAAGTGACTACTCTTTTTGAAGATCTGAGGAAAGGTCTATCCATAAAACCGTTCTTCTTAACTCGCTCAAATAGGGCAGACACCACATTTAAGGTCTCTTGTTCCTCAAATCCATGTTCACCCCAAAAATAGTCTGGCATTGACTCCGGGGGGGGAAGCAAGGCATGGACAAATTGATCAATTTGGTTACTCATCTTAATTACCCCTAGATAAGAGATCTACCAATAATGAGTTGCTGCACTTCACTGGCTCCCTCATAAATTCTGAGAGCCCGGATATCCCTGTAAAGAGATTCAATCTTTTGACCGACCAATACGCCCTTGCCGCCGTGCATTTGCAGAGCCATATCAATTACTTTTTGAGCGTTCTCTGTAGCGATTAACTTTGATAACGCAGCTAGCTGAGTGTATTTCTTCAGCGTCTCCTTTTGCCGCGTAGGACTGCTAGCCTCTTTGGTTAAATGGAGATCCCTGAACCAAGCTGCCCTATAAGTTAAGAGGGCTGCGCTATCTATCAGTCCCAGCATTTGACCCAAAGAGGCTTGAGTCATTTGAAAGTCCAAGAGTTTTTGGTTGAACATACT
>DAIUEA010000083.1:0-7612 GCA_036845365.1 Limnohabitans sp.
CGCTATGACACAGACTAATAACGTCTACAAGGCCTTTGCGGGCAACAGTTATCTTTTCGGCGGAAACGCTCCGTACGTCGAAGAAATGTATGAAAACTATTTGGCCAATCCCGGGAGTGTTCCCGATACTTGGCGCGAATATTTTGACGCTCTTCAGCACGTTCCTGCTTCTGACGGTTCACAAGCCAAAGACGTCCCCCATCTACCCGTTATCAATGCCTTTGCTGAGAGAGCAAAAATGGGGGGCACTCGTGTTGTCCTGGCTAGCTCAGATGCAGAAATGGGAAAAAAGAGAACTGCTGTCCAGCAATTAATAGCAGCTTATAGAAATTTGGGGGTTCGCTGGGCTGACTTAGACCCTCTTAAACGTGCAGAACGCGAGAACATTCCAGAACTGGATCCTACGTTTTACGGTTTCAGTGATGCAGACCAAGAAGCCATATTTGACACCAGCAACACCTATTTTGGTAAAGATGCTATGAGTCTGAGGGATTTACTTAACTCTTTGCGTGAGACGTATTGTGGCTCCATTGGCGCAGAATTTAATTTCATCACCAATCAGGAACACAAACGTTGGTGGCAACAAAAGCTAGAGAGCATTCGCTCAAAGCCAAGTTTCAATGCGGACAAGAAAAAACACATCCTTGATCGGCTCACCGCAGCTGAGGGTCTCGAGCGTTTCTTACACACCAAATACGTTGGCCAAAAGAGGTTCTCTCTTGAAGGGGGGGAAAGTTTTATCGCCTCTATGGATGAGCTTATCAACCAGGCCGGAATCAAAGGCATTCAAGAGATTGTGATTGGGATGGCCCACCGCGGTCGGCTCAATGTTTTGGTTAATTCGATGGGTAAGATGCCCAAAGATTTATTTGCTGAATTTGACCACACCGCCCCTGAAGAATTGACCAGCGGAGATGTCAAATACCATCAAGGTTTTAGCTCAGACGTCACTACTGAAGGCGGCCCCGTTCACTTGAGTCTTGCTTTTAATCCCTCGCACCTAGAGATTGTTAACCCTGTTGTTGAGGGCTCTGTTCGCTCTCGCATGGACCGAAGACATGACCCCTTAGGCAAACAAGTTTTACCCGTTTTAGTTCATGGCGACGCAGCGTTTGCGGGCCAAGGCATCGTAATGGAGACACTTGCTTTGGCTGAAACGCGAGGTTACTCCACAGGTGGCACGGTACACATCGTGATCAATAATCAAATTGGATTCACTACCTCAGATCCAAGGGACTCTCGTTCCACTCTTTACTGCACAGATGTTGTGAAAATGATTGAGTCCCCCGTGCTTCATGTGAATGGTGATGATCCAGAAGCCGTTGTATTGGCTACACAACTTGCATTAGATTTTCGTTTAGAGTTTAGAAAGGACGTTGTTGTAGACATTATCTGTTTTAGAAAATTAGGTCATAACGAACAAGACACCCCAAGCCTAACCCAGCCTTTGATGTACAAAAAGATCAGTCAACATCCAGGCACCAGGCGTTTGTACGCCGATAAATTAGCTGCTCAAGGTCTAGGTCAGTCATTAGGTGACGACATGGTCAAGGCCTATCGAGCAGCTCTAGACGCGGGGAAAAATACAGAAGATATCGTTTTAACCAACTTTAAGAGTAAATTTACCGTTGACTGGGCTCCTTATGTTGGAAACAAATGGACTGACGCTGGTGACACTTCTATACCTTTGACAGAGTGGAAGCGTCTTTCTCAAAAGATCACCACTATTCCAAGCACCGTCACGCCTCATCAACTGGTGAAAAAAGTATTGGATGACAGAGCTGCTATGGGAAGGGGAGAGATTGCCGTAGATTGGGGAATGGGCGAGCACATGGCATATGCTTCTTTAGTGGCAAGTGGTTTTCCAGTTCGTTTATCAGGCGAGGACTGTGGACGGGGAACCTTTACGCATAGACACGCGGTTGTTCACGACCAAAACCGTGAAAAGTGGGATACGGGCACTTATGTTCCCTTGCAAAATGTATCCGATACTCAAGCTCCATTTACAGTTATTGACTCAATCTTATCGGAGGAGGCCGTGCTCGGCTTTGAGTATGGCTACGCATCTAACGACCCTAATACGCTCGTTATTTGGGAGGCACAATTTGGAGATTTTGCTAACGGCGCCCAGGTAGTTATTGATCAATTTATCGCCTCAGGGGAAGTAAAGTGGGGGCGGGTAAATGGTTTGACTTTAATGCTCCCCCACGGTTATGAGGGACAAGGCCCAGAACATAGCTCAGCTCGCATAGAGCGTTTTATGCAGTTGGCAGCTGACGCAAACATGCAAATAGTGCAGCCGACTACTGCAAGTCAGATATTTCACATCTTGCGTCGCCAAATGGTCCGCAATCTGCGCAAACCGTTGATCATATTTACACCTAAGTCATTGCTTAGAAATAAAGATGCAACCTCATCCATCTCTGACTTTACGAAAGGTAGCTTCCAAACCATAATTCCTGAGAACAAGGATTTGAAGGTTGAAAAGGTTAAGAGACTTGTTATTTGCTCGGGCAGGGTTTATTACGATTTGTCAAAGAAGCGTGAGGAAAATGGGCAATTCGACACAGCAATCCTAAGAGTTGAGCAGTTATACCCATTTCCGCACAAAGCCTTCAGTGCAGAGCTGAAAAAATACCCCAATGCCACCGAAATTGTCTGGACTCAGGATGAGCCTCAAAATCAGGGTGCTTGGTTTTACGTTCAACATTACATTCATGAAAATATGCTAGAGGGACAAAAGCTTGCCTATTCTGGGCGCGCTGCTTCAGCCTCCCCAGCCGTTGGCTATTCTCATTTGCACCAAGAGCAACAAAAGGCTTTAGTGGATGGTGCATTCGGCAAGATCAAAGGCTTTACTTTTAGCAAGTAAATCAAAAACTCATTTTAGGAATTTGTTATGTCTATCGTTGAAGTCAAAGTACCCCAACTCTCCGAATCTGTAGCTGAAGCTACGATGTTGCAATGGAAGAAAAATCCAGGTGATGCAGTTGCAATTGATGAAATATTAATTGAGATTGAAACCGATAAAGTTGTCTTAGAGGTGCCTGCTCCAGCGGCAGGTGTGTTGACAGAGTGCTTAGTTGCCAGCGGCGGAACGGTTATAGCCGAGCAGTTGATTGCAAGAATTGACACCAACGCCGTGCCCACCGCCGGCGCTACTGGATCTGCTTCGAGCTCATCGGTAAATTTAGCAGCTGCTTCCCCAACCGCGCCAAGCGTTAGTCCACCATCCACACTCAACTCAGCAGGCTCTAAAGCTGGTTTTGAGATGCCCTCAGCAGCTAAGATGATGGCCGATAAGCAAATCCCAAGTGGCTCTGTTCCTGGAACTGGCAAGGACGGGCGGGTAACGAAAGGTGATGTGATTCAAGCCCTCTCAACAACGTCCCCCACTCAAAACTCAATTCCAACCGGCGTACCCACGCATTCTTTGCCACAAGTGCAAGCTCCCAAGGTCTCACTTGGAGAGAGACCGGAGCAAAGAGTTCCAATGAGCCGCTTGAGGTCCCGTGTTGCTGAGCGTTTATTACAGTCTCAAGCAACGAATGCAATCTTAACCACATTTAATGAAGTCAATATGGCGCCTCTAATGGAGATGCGCAAACGTTTTCAAGAGAAATTTGAAAAAGAGCATGGTGTCAAGTTGGGGTTCATGAGTTTCTTTGTCAAAGCTGCTGTCCACGCTTTAAAGAAGTATCCTGTTTTAAACGCTTCAGTTGACGGCAACGATGTCGTCTACCATGGCTACTTTGATATTGGAATTGCTGTTGGGTCACCACGCGGCTTGGTTGTACCCATCTTACGCAACGCGGATCAAATGACTTTTGCGGATATTGAGAAGAAAATTGCTGAATACGGGGCGAAAGCAAAAGACGGCAAACTGGGTATAGAGGAGATGACTGGGGGTACTTTTTCTATCTCCAACGGCGGAGTTTTCGGCTCTATGTTATCGACTCCGATTATCAATCCCCCCCAATCTGCCATTTTGGGCGTCCATGCAACCAAAGACCGTGCTGTTGTTGAAAATGGCCAGGTTGTTGTTCGCCCCATGAATTACTTTGCAATGAGCTATGACCACAGAATTATTGATGGTCGCGAAGCCGTCTTGGGCCTAGTAGCAATGAAAGAGGCCCTAGAAGATCCTGCTCGTCTTTTGTTTGATATTTAATATTAAAAACTGTCCCATTAGGTTTAACTAAAATGACCAAAGAATTCGATGTTATTGTGATCGGTGGTGGTCCAGGCGGATACATTGCAGCTATAAGGGCTGCTCAGCTTGGTAAATCAGTGGCGTGCGTTGACGAATGGAAAAACGATAAAGGCGGACCTGCTTTAGGTGGTACTTGTACTAACGTAGGATGCATTCCGTCTAAGGCTTTGCTGCAATCCTCGGAGCATTATGACCAGGCCTTACATCATTTTGCCGACCACGGTATTACTATGAGTGGTGTCAAAATAGATCTTACTAAAATGTCTTCTAGGAAGGATGGCGTTGTTAAACAAAATAATGACGGAGTCCTTTACCTCTTTAAAAAGAATAAGGTAAGTTTCTTCCACGGGCGTGGCTCATTTGTTAAAGCGGTCGACGGTAAATACGAGATTGCAGTAACTGGGTCACAGTCTGAATCTTTATTGGGTAAGCACATCGTTATTGCAACTGGTTCAACAGCTAGACCTTTGGCTGGTACACCATTTGATGAGGAGACAATCCTCTCGAACGACGGCGCACTTAAAATTAAAGCTGTTCCTGCCAAACTTTGTTTGATCGGTGCAGGGGCTATTGGACTTGAAATGGGATCAGTTTGGAGAAGACTGGGCTCTGAGGTCACTGTCCTCGAGGGGCTGCCTACCTTTCTGGGTCCAGTTGATGAACAAATTGCAAAGGAAGCTCACAAAATATTCGTCAAACAGGGCCTCAAAATTGAATTGGGGGTAAAGGTTGGTGAAATTACCAAATCCAAAAAGGGGGTCTCTGTCACATACACAACCTCTTCAGGTCAAAATCAAACCACCCTTTTCGATAAGCTCATCATTTCAATAGGTCGCCAGCCAAATACCATAGGTTTGAACCCTCAAGCGGTTGGACTTCAACTTGATGAGCGCGGCTTTGTCGTGGTAGATGGGGAATGCAAGACGCACCTCTCCAATGTATGGGCTATTGGCGATGTGGTTCGTGGACCAATGCTTGCGCATAAAGCAGAAGAAGAGGGCGTTGCAGTTGCTGAGCGCATAGCGGGTCAGCACGGACACGTCAATTTCAACACGATCCCTTGGGTGATTTATACTTCCCCAGAAATAGCTTGGGTAGGTCAAACTGAGCAACAACTTAAAGCCAGCGGGCGAGCCTATAAAGCTGGCACATTCCCTTTTCTTGCCAACGGTCGAGCTAGAGCGATGGGGGAGACGACGGGCATGGTTAAGTTCCTTGCAGACGCTGTAACAGATGAGATTTTAGGCGTTCATATCATTGGTCCCGTTGCTGGCGAATTGATTGCAGAATCAGTCGTAGCAATGGAATTCAAAGCAAGCGCAGAAGATATTGCCCGGATTTGTCACGCACATCCCACCTTGAGTGAGGCCACCAAGGAGGCTGCACTTGCGGTTGATAAACGCACTTTAAATTTTTAAGTCAATCGCTGCATGAGTGTTAGGGATACTTACTTTGATCAACTCAAGGTCAAACAATTTCAAAGCGATCCTGCTCAACTGCGAGCTGTAGACTCACTTGCTCGCTGCGAGCAAGAGTGGAGCGAATACAAATCAAAGCGCTCTAATGCTCTAAAAAAGCTTATCGTACATCCTCCCATCCCTAAGGGTGTTTACATGTATGGTGGAGTTGGTCGAGGTAAAAGCTTTCTAATGGATTGCTTTTACACCTCTGTACCTATTAAGCGCAAAACAAGACTGCACTTTCATGAGTTTATGCGGGAAGTCCATAGAGAGCTTCGGGATCTTCAGGGCACCGTAAACCCTTTAGATATGTTGGGACTACAGATTTCTAAGCGATTTAAATTAATTTGTTTTGATGAGTTTCATGTTGCCGATATTACAGATGCAATGATTCTTCACAGACTGCTTGATTCGTTGTTTAAAAATGGTGTGGGTTTCGTCACAACATCCAACTTTAAACCGGACGATCTCTATCCAGATGGCTTGCACCGGGATAGGATACTTCCGGCCATTGATTTACTTAATGAAAAGTTAGAGGTCATAAACGTAGACGCCGGCGTCGATTACAGAGGTAATTTCTTTGAACAAGTGGAGCTTTACCACACCCCCCTTAGCGAACAAGTTAATAAAGACATGTCGGATGCGTTTGATAAGCTAGCGGAGTGTGCGGACCAAGATCCTTTACTTAGTATTGAACAACGTGAAATCAAAGCGCTCAGGAGAAGCGGAGGAGTTGTCTGGTTTGACTTTAAAACCCTATGCGGCGGTCCTAGGTCTCAAAACGACTATCTTGAAATTGCATCTCAGTTTCACACTGTTTTTTTAAGCGATGTTCCTAAAATGGGAGTACATCTTGCCTCCCAAGCCAGGCGCTTTACATGGTTAATCGATGTCTTATATGACAGACATGTCAAGCTAATTGTGTCAAGCGAAGTTTCCCCAGAGAGCCTTTACACGCAAGGTCCCTTGTCACATGAGTTCCCAAGAACGGTCTCAAGGTTACATGAAATGCAGTCTGCAGAATTCTTGAATTCACAAAAAAGAAGTGTTGACACAACTCTTACCTAAGGTTACCTTAAGTCTATGTTGACATTTAGCCAGTCTATTAATAAAACTCACAAAAGAAAATTTTTAATATTTACGCATCAATTACTCCGCACCTTACTTTTCTCTTTAAACCTAATTTCCCTCTTTAGCTTTGCCCAGTCTGAGACCAATTACGTCCCCAATGCTCAGGAGGTAAAGACGCGTAAGTTAAGTGTTGAGCGAGAATATAAAAAGGACTTAGAGGATTGCTATCAAAAATTTTTAGTCAACCAGTGCAAGGACACTGCGTTTACGAAGCTAACCAGTGCAATGGCAGAACTTAGGGAATATGAGCTAAAAAATAACGAGATTGAGCGCCTCAAGCAAGTCGAGCAATTAAATAAAGACGCACAAATAAAGTTAGAGGAAAGAGCTCGTGATATTCAAATTCAAAAAGATCAAGCCAATGCAAACTATGAAGAACGATTGAGGGTGAACAAGGAGAAAAATGAGCAATATGATAAAAAGTTCAAGGAAAATCCAAGCTCAAGCATTGATGAGGAACCTACTAAAAAGGATAGAACGCCAATGAGCTCTCCAGCTGCGGATGCACGGGCTAAGTTTGAGGCAAAGCAGCGATCTGCTGAAGCCCACAAAGCGCAAGTGCTTAAAAGGCTTGCAGAAAAGGAGAAGTCAAAAAAAAACCAATCTGATAACGCCCCCGCTAAAGCCTCAGCGCCTGCTCCAGTCATTGAGCCTCCTCCATCTCCCGTTCCCGTTCCCGTTCCCGTTCCCGTTCCAACTACCGAGCCAAAACCCGCGTATTCTCCTGGGTAGCGTAATTTGAATCGGTACCTTAGTACGATCTTCTCTTGTTGCACCGCCCAAACCTAATTGATAACCCACATGCCAC
>DAIUEA010000084.1:0-7567 GCA_036845365.1 Limnohabitans sp.
GCGTGGGGTTGATGTCCACTCGATCTATAAGATCTCTTTTGTACTGGGATCTTCTATTATTTACCTAGGCGGTTTGTTATACGCCCTCGCCTATAGCTTTGATTTAACGATTGCATGGACAATGTCAATCACAGCTTTTGCAATCATGATTGTGGGGGGCCCGGGTTCAGTCCTAGGCGCGTTGGTGATTGGATTGGTATTTGGATTTACACAGGCAATCGTGAGTAATTTCACAAGTCCAACTGTGGCGACATTTTCTTACCTTATCGCAATGCTTTTGATTTTACTTGTTAAACCCAACGGACTTTTCTTAAAATGAAGATCAAACCCCTACATGCGCTATTGACACTTGCGCTTTTGGTGTTGCCTTTTTTATTTAAAGACAACCGTTTTTTGGGTTTTATTCTAGGCATTACGTATTTAAATATATTTTGGGCTACGGGGATGAATATCCTCTACGGATTCGTGGGTCTCATGCCGTTGATGTTTGCGGCTATATCTGGGATTGCCGCTTATGCTTTGTTGTACTTTATAGCGGAGTGGCATATTAATTTTTGGTTTGCCCTGCCTGTTGCAACTTTGTTTGCGTCTTTCATTGGAGTGTTACTTGGATTACCTTCTCTTAGATTAAAGGGTTTTTACTTTACCCTGTGCTCATTAATTATTCAAAGCACTTTAACCTTGGCATTTATATTCTTTCCCAAATTCACCAACGGGGACACTGGAATTAACCAAATCAGCCCACCGCTTTGGTTTGGTGAACCTATAAAGGGATATGCTTTCGAGTGCATGTTGGCCCTTATGGCTGTTGTGGGTATTGGGGTTTCTTATTTCGTATATCAATCTAATTTAGGACAAAGGTTTGTTGCTATCCGAGAGGATGATGTGCTCGCCGAGTCGCTAGGAATTAATGTGGTGATCAACCGAGTGGTTGCCTTCTTTATTGTCTCTTTATATGCAGCCCTTGGGGGATGCTTTTACGCGACCTATATTGGATTCATATCGCCGCGCTCTTTTGACGTACTTTCGTCTTTGAATATTTGGTTATTTGTAGCGTTTGGCGGTAAAGCCACTATTGCGGGTCCCGTTATTGGATCTATATTATTGGCGCCTTTGCCGTTTTTGTTGCAGAGTTTGGAGGCGTATAAGGATATTCTCTCGGGGGTTTTAATTGTACTGATTACGCTTTTGATGCCAGGCGGTATCTACGGCACATACCTTGCGTGGAGAAATGCAAAGAAATGAATCAACCAGGCGCAATACCACTCTTGAGTGTTAAAGACTTAACGCTTCGCTTTGGGGGCCTGTACGCTCTCAATAAAATTAACTTCGAGATGCATGCAAATGAATCATTGGGGATGATTGGTCCCAACGGATCTGGCAAATCATCCTTTGTGAATGTGTTGACTGGACATTTCAAGCCTTTTTCTGGTGAGATGCAGTTTGCAGGTGAATCGATGCTTGGCAAGAGTGCACATCAGCTTGTTGGGTTGGGTCTTTGTAGAACGTATCAAGCAGTGAGAGTCTTTGGGAACTTATCGGTTCAAAGAAATATCGACACCGCGCGTCTGTTATTTGCAGAGGAAGGTATTACGGAGCATCAATACGCTCAGTATTTAGATTGGCTAAAGCTTACCCCTGTACTCGGTAAGACCGCGAAAGACATTACTTTGTTTGAGCAAAGAAAGCTAGAGCTGATGATGCGACTGGTCCTTAAACCAAAGCTAATAATGCTGGACGAGCCCGTAGGAGGATTGGCTACGTCTGAGGTTAGTGAGATGATTCAACTCCTTCATGAGCTTAAGGCGTACTCAAGCGTATTCGTAATTGAGCACACGATGCGAGTGATTAAGGAGCTAGCGGACCGGGTCGTGGTTTTAATTGCGGGTGAGAAAATTGCAGATGGCCCGCCCTCGCAGATTCTCTCTAATCAGCGGGTTATTAAAGAATACTTGGGATCTGCACATGCTTGAAATAAAAGACTTGACGATCCGGTACGGCAACTTTCTTGCAGTAAACAGCGTTTCAATTAGCGTTGGCAAAGGGCAAATCACCGCTCTCATTGGTCCTAATGGTGCGGGTAAGAGTTCAATAGTAAGAGCCATTGGCGGACTCAACTCTTTTGAGTCAGGGCATTTATCTTTTTTGAATGAAAATTTGTCCAACGTCAAGCCCCATTTGCGCATCGTCAAGGGTCTCTCCATCGTCCCAGAGGGAAGGGGCTTATTTCCTCGAATGTCTGTTGAAGAAAATCTAATGATGGGCGCCTACTCCTTACAAAATAAAGCCTTATTTCAAGATCTAATGGACAGAAATTTTGCTTTATTTCCCATCCTAAAAGAAAGACGCCACCAGTTGGTGGGTACTATGTCGGGTGGGCAGCAACAGATGGTTGCTGTTGCGGTGGGTTTGATGTCGGACCCAAGGCTTTGTATCTTTGATGAGCCATCTTTGGGGTTGGCGCCCATTGTGATTGAGCAGATCGGAGAGGCACTTATATCGCTGAAGAAGCAAGAGCTAACCGTTTTTCTTGTAGAACAAAACGCAAGTCTCACCACTAAAGTGGCTGACGAAATTTATGTCCTCTCTGCGGGAGAGGTTAAATTTCACGACACACCGGCTAACTTGATGAACAATAAAGAGGTCTTAGAAACCTTTTTGAGTGCATAGTTTTAATAACCACTTCGTGAGAAGTTAATTCAAATATCAGATAAATCCCCAAGACTTCGCTTTGCCTTTGAGTTTGAATGCGTAGGCGTTTTTAACGGCATTTAAAGATGCAACAGGATCAGCTTCTGCTCTTGCCAAAAAGGGTAAATTAGGAATTTCGAATTTGCTAGCAGTTATAAATCCATAAGCAGTTTCTTTTAATGCTCTCGCTTTTTTTACTTGAGAGTCGATTTCTGCAACAAAGCCAGCTTCGCCAAAGTTTTCGAGAACTCCGCTTAATAGAGCACTAATCTCACAACAGTGGATAACGAAACAACCTAATAGGGGGCAAGCCTTGAAAAGATCAAGGACACTTGAACTATTGCTTTTGGACCAGTCGGCCAAAATAGTGTTTGCTTTTTCCATTTCCTTATAGTCATTAATAAAGATCTGAATTTTAATAATGAATTTTGCAAGCCGATTGCCAGCGGCAATTGCTAAGCCTGTAGCAGTTCCGCCGTCAAGGAAAATGCCGCCCGTTTGAGCGCCAGCAGTAACAAGATCAACGGTAGCCCCAGCGGCAGTTCTATTGGCCTGTCTAACTATAACGTCCAAAACAGCTTCAAACGCATCAGAGGCACCATTAGAGGAAAATAAATTCTCACCCTCTTGTCTCAAGCTGTATTCGTTATACCGTGCAAGGACCGCCTCAGCGTATCCCACAAATGCTTTGCCCGCGCTTTTAGCGGGCCCTAAAAATGGAACTGCCTCGAGATAAATATCATGTAAGCTTTCTAAGAATCCATTTAATAAGTCTGGAAAGTGCTCGAGAATTCTAAAGTCAACACCGAAAATCTCTCTCAAATTTAGCTCAATACTAGGAATACTCGGAAGTAAGATGTCTAAGTCCGGGATGCGAATACTTGGAAGGTCCAGGGTGATACTTGGAAGCGAGGGTAGAGTAATGTGAAGATGCGGTAAAAAATCAAAGTTTAGTGTGGGGAATTTAAATTTGAAATAGGCCAAAATATCGGGCAGGTGTACCGACAAATCTGGCATATGAATTTTCAACCACTCAACCAAGAGTTCTAAAAAATTTATGGATGGAATTTCAAAATTTATACCCTTGAACCATGCTAATAAATTGGGTAGGTGCAAGTCAATGTCGTAAGAGGGTAGTTTATATTTTATCCATCCAATAAAAATACGTATTAATTGAAAAGGATCAATTTTGGGCAACGGGATAGTCGAGAGCTCAGTAACAATTTCTTTTGATTCAGAGTAAGCACTTTGAATTAAAGAAGCGATTGCTGTTTTTTTGACTTGGATCTGTTTGCCGCTCAGTAAATCTTTTACTGGACTTATGCTGGCCGCTCGAATTAACTCTAATCCTTCTTTGTCTTCCTCAGTTAGGGGTTTACGCTCTTGGAATAAAGAGTCATGGAGTAAAGACACAACCCCTTTGCGGTTTCTTATGTCTGATCGCCAATTTCTAGTTGCGTGTTCTTTCCCATCAGCCCCTATTTCGAAATGATTTTTCTTTTCTTCGTAGGCAAGTAAGGCACTTTTTAAAATTTCAAGATGAAGCGTAGACATATCAGCCCAAAATGCTTTAAGGGCATTGTCGACCGCTCTAAGTTCACTGCCCCTAACGCCAAATGACATCGTTGGATTTGTTTCATTCATCCACCTTTCATAGGTAGGAATTAGGATTGGCATACGAACCTTTAATCAAATTACAGAGAATTCATACATTATCAATCATATGTGTGACAGAGATGGTACTTTTTCCTCTAGCTTTAAGTTCAGCAAAAATAAAAACGTTTTATAGGATGACTAAAAAAATAATCTATCGGAACTATTTTGTTGTGGAGCGATAAATTGGTGCATAGTCATCCAATTGCTTTTGCTTTAAAGCGATGAGGGCACTCAAGAGCAATAAGGCGGAGCCTAAGATAAACCCCACTTCGAGTCCATACATATCGGCCACGATACCCGCGATCAGTGGAGAGACTGCTTGAAAGGATGAAAAAAGCACTGTCAATATCGTGATGATGGGGGCCCAAGTGGTGGGTGCAAAATGTTTGCGTGTGAAAGCGGTCACGGAGGCGGGAGCCATATAAAAGGAGCCACCAAAGAGCACGGCTGAGAGGGCAACCACTGCGTAACTGGGGCTTGTGAGGGGCAGTACGCCTGCAGCGCTGGTCACCAAAGCAGAGAAGGCGAGTACGTTGGAGGGATACCAATGAGTCATGGGGTAGCGCCATATTCTTGGCGACAACATGCTGGCGACACCCAGCAGCACCCAGACGAAGGAGGACCCTAATACGGAGACATGATTTTCACGCATCCATGCAAAGGCAAAGGTGAGGTAAACAATATAGCCTCCCCCGTACAGTGAGTAGGAGGCAATGGTTGGCCAAGAGGATGTGAGGGAGAAAGATTCGGGAGCTCCGCTCTGGTTTTTTATCCGAACACGCAGCGCAACCAAAATGGGTGCGCTCGAGCTGGCCAACGCGAGGACGCCCAAGAGAAACCAACTGTAGGGCCAACCCGACGCGCCGAGGTAGGAGTCTAGTAGTGGAACCGTGATAGAAGATAAAGCGATTCCAAACCCCCCTCCCCCAAAGTAAATGGCAATTGCAGTGCCTGATCGCTTTGGGTAGGGCTCAAAGAGTTTGGCTACCAATGCGCCACCAGAGGCAAAGGCGGCTGAACCACCCAGGCCCGCTACAAACCGCATTAAACCGATGATCTCGATGCGGGGGGAGATGCCGGTGAGTAAGAGGGCGGAGCACGTCAACAGCAAACCTGTGATGAAGACCCACCTGGGCTCTGTTTTTCTGAGCGCAACCAAGGCTATGAGGGCGCCTGCAAAATTACCGATGGCGTTCCACGTGTTGGGCAGACCTGCAAGTGCGTAGTTCCACCCTAGATCCAGCCTCATTTCTGGAAGAATTAACGCGTAGGCAAAGCGGCCAAAGCCAGTTGCAATTGCGATGCCTAGGGCCAAAGAGGCTGCTGACCAGTAGCTGATCGTTTTTATTTCGCGGGACATAATTAATTTTTTTTAGCGCACCGCGCGAAAGAACTCAGTCATCTCAAAGGCGAGGGCTGCGGGTTGCTCCATTGCTGCAAAGTGCCCGCCTTTGGTCATTACGCTCCAACGCTGAATGTTGCTGAACACTTTCTCTGCTATCACCCGAGGAGGGCGAAGGATTTCAAGGGGAAACTGAGCGTACCCTGTGGGCACTTCAACCGTTGTTCCGTCTGGTACGAACCAGGGGCTGTGAAGCCTATCGTAGTAGGGCCAAAATGAGGAGCCGATGCACCCGGTAAACCAATAAAAGCTGATGTCTGCAAGCATTTGGTCGCGGCTGAGGGCCGCTTCTGGATTGCCAGCGCAATCGGTCCACGAGCGAAATTTCTCGACCAACCAGGCAGCAAGCCCGACGGGAGAGTCGGTGAGTGCAAAGGCCAGTGTTTGGGGCTTGGTTCCTTGGATGAGTTGGTATCCCGTTTCTTCAGCCGTAAAATGTTTGAGTTGACCCACAAACTCTTGTACCTCTGGACTCGGGTCGGTGTACAGCGCGGGGTCTCGGCGCACGGCGGCCAAGAAGTTCAGATGAATGCCAGTGAGGTGATTGGGGTAATGCAACCCCAGGCTTGTCGCAACCGTTGACCCCCAGTCTCCGCCTTGGACGCCGAAACGGGAGTAGCCCAGTGTTTTCATTAAATCTGCTGTGGCGTCAGCGATTTGCCGAACCCCGAATCTTTTTTGCCCGGGTTGAAAGGACAGTCCGTAGCCGGGCAATGACGGGGCGACAACAGTAAAAGCATCGGCTGGGTCACCACCAAAAGCAGCGGGATTGGTCAGTCGTTCAATGATATCGACAAACTCGAACACCGAGCCGGGCCAACCGTGCAGTAACAACAGTGGCATCGGATCTGGTCCTTTGCCCGGCACATGTAGAGTGTGCATAGGGATGCCTGAGATGGGCACCATTAGTTGGGCAAACGAGTTGAGTTTGGCCTCCTGTGCTCGCCAGTCAAAGCCGTTTGACCAGTAATCTACTAACCCCCGCAAATAAGTCACATCAGTGCCGTAAAGCCACGAGGCGTTAGGTTGTTGGTCCGGCCAGCGTGTCATGGACAATCTGGTTTTTAGATCCGCAATTTGATTGTCTGAGACGTGGTAACGAAATGAATTTTGATTCATGATCAAGTGATTTATTTGATTTATACGGTAGTAAGTACTAACATTTAACTCTTAATGAGTTAAAGGGGGGGCAGTTTAAATTTCTAGCTTTCTAGTTGTAGAGCTTAGGAAACTCCCTTTTCAACGTCTCTAACTTTGGCAGATCGTTAAAGACAATATAGGGTTGTGTCATATGGGTGCTCAGATAGTTTTGGTGGTATTTCTCAGCAGGATAAAACTCATTAAGAGCGCTCACCTCTGTAACGATTGGGCTTGAGAAGGTTTTTGATTTAGTTAAAGACTCGATGGCCAATTGGGCATTTGTTTTTTGATCTGAAGATTTGTAAAAAATTGCGGACCTGTATTGGGTGCCCCAGTCCGGTCCCTGTCTATTGAGCTCGGTGGGGTTGTGTGCTACTTTAAAAAACACTTTCAACAGAGTGTCATAGGAAACTATTTTTGGGTCAAAAGAAACCAACACGCTTTCAGCATGTCCGGAGGAGCCAGTACTAACTTGCTCGTATGTGGGGTTTGCATTTTTACCTCCAGCGTACCCAGATACGACATTAGTTACTCCTTTGACGTGTTTAAAAACTGCGTCAACACCCCAAAAACATCCCCCTGCAAACACGGCTGTTTCTGCGGTTGATTTGCTAGACGCGGGGGTTTGACCTGACGCTGCACCAAGAGTTAGCAGCAGAGCCGAGAAGAGCCCTATTT
>DAIUEA010000085.1:0-6436 GCA_036845365.1 Limnohabitans sp.
CCTCTTACGGAACTCACAAATTAATATGTGAACACCTGGTATCTGACTACACACGCAAAGGGTTCATTGACGGTAGGAGTGCTAGGCTGATGACGGTGACGGTTCGTCCCGGTAAACCCAACGGGGCTGCCTCTTCGTTTTTTAGCGGCATTATCCGCGAGCCCCTAAATGCGCAGGTTGCAATCTGCCCGGTTAAAGACAACGTTGCTCACCCTGTGTCTAGCCCGTCTTTAACGGTTCAAGGGCTAAAGGCAGTCTTTGAGGCGAGTAAAGAGGACTTTTTGGGACGAAGCGGTTTGAATTTACCGGCTTTAAACGTCACCGTGAAACAGATGTTGGATGCTTTGGAAAATGTAGCAGGAAAGAGCGTTCGCGCACTTGTGAAGTTTGAATTTAATGAGCGTATCGCAGCCATCGTCTCTAATTGGCCAAAGGGCGCCTCCTCTCAAAGGGCCGCTAGACTAGGTCTTCAGGGTCCAAAGACTTTTGAGTCGATCATTGAGGAGTACATCGCTGACCAAAAAGGAGACATCGCTGGCTGACCTATAGTGCAATGGGTCAAAAATGGGTCAAACCGCGCTTATGGATGAGCAGTTATGGATGAGCTTTTATCCCCGGCGCAACCCCGTGCAAAGGTCAGCAAAGAATAGTGGGCTCGCGAAACTCAGAGAATGCTCAGAGAATGCTCAGAGAATCCTCATAGAGTTCTCAATGATTATCTCTTGGCACAAAAGCGCCTCTCTTGCCCTTCAAAAAGTCCAAATCAACCCCTTCATCGGCTTGCAAGACATGGTCAATGTAGAGCTTCCAATAGCCGGAGTCTAGTTTAGGGGTAGGAGCGGACCAAGTGGATTTCCTGCGCGCCAACTCCTCATCGCTGACGTGAAGGTGCAGGCTTCTCTTAGGGACATTGAGCTCAATCATGTCACCATTTTTAACCAGTGCTAAAGGCCCCCCAGCCGCCGCCTCTGGAGCGGTATGCAAAATAACGGTGCCATAAGCAGTCCCGCTCATTCGAGCATCACTTATTCGCACCATATCTGTGATTCCTTTTCTGAGAATTTTGGGAGGCAAAGGCATATTACCCACCTCTGCCATTCCAGGGTACCCCTTGGGTCCGCAGTTTTTGAGTACCAACACACAGTTCTCATCCACATCCAAATTTTCATCGTCAATTCTGGCGTGAAAATCCTCTATATCCTCAAAAACCACCGCTCTACCTTTGTGGACCATTAAGGACTCGGTTGCTGCGCTGGGTTTAATCACCGCCCCCCTTGGGGCAAGATTTCCTTTGAGCACAGCGATACCGGCTTTTTCTTTAAACGGCGCCTGAAAAGTTTTAATGACACGTGCATCATAATTGACTGCATTTGCGATGTTCTCGGACACCGATTTGCCAGAAACCGTGATGATCTCTTTGTGCAGCAAGTGCTCAATTTCTTTCATGACCACGGGCAAGCCTCCTGCGTAGCAAAAGTCCTCCATCAAGTGATCCCCAGAGGGCTGGAGATTGACCAAGCAGGGCAATTCACTTGCAAGTTTGTCAAAATCCTCCAACTTTAGCGGCACCCCCAAACGACCCGCAATAGCGGTTAGGTGGATTACGGCGTTGGTTGATCCTCCAATGGCTGCGAGGGTTTTGATGGCATTTTCAAATGCTTCTCGTGTGAGCACTTTTGAGAGGATTTGATCGCTGTGGACCATCTCCACAATTCTTCTACCTGACATGCGCGCTAAAACGTTTCTTCGCCCATCAACGGCGGGATAGGTTGCGTTACCCGGCAAGCCCACTCCAAGGGCTTCAACCATACTCGCCATCGTGGAGGCAGTCCCCATCGTCATGCAGCTTCCGTGGCTTCTGTGCATGCAACTCTCCGCCTCAAAGAACTCCTCCAATTTAAGGGTTCCTGCACGCACTTGCTCACTCATGCTCCAAAGCCCCGTACCCGACCCAAGCTCTTGCCCCCTCCATTTCCCGTTGAGCATGGGTCCACCGCTGACCCCTATGGTTGGGAGATCGCAACTTGCAGCGCCCATTAAGAGGGAAGGGGTCGTTTTATCGCACCCCATGAGAAGCACAACTCCGTCAATGGGATTGCCCCTAATGCTTTCTTCGACATCCATGCTGGCTAAATTTCTATAAAGCATAGCCGTGGGCCTTAGTAATACCTCACCAAGGGACATAACTGGAAATTCGAGAGGAAATCCCCCCGCCTCGTACACACCAATCTTGACTTGCTCGGCAAGGGTCCTGAAGTGAGAGTTGCAAGGGTTTAATTCACTAAAAGTATTGCAAATCCCAATGACCGGGCGACCATCAAATTGGTCGTGCGGGATGCCTTTGCCTTTGAGCCAGCTGCGGTAAGCGAAACCGTCTCTATCTTGTCTACCAAACCATTGCTGGCTACGAAGATCTTTGGGATTTTTTTTTATTGTGGAGCTCATAAATGTAAATAAATAGCAGCTGGTTAAAGTGAAGAGGTCTAGGAGGGAAAAGGTCTAGGAGGGAAAAGGTCTAGGAGGGGAATAGGGGGTAAGTAAATTCAAAGCAATCTAAAGGGTAGGTTGATAGGCGAGAGGCCTCTAATTTCTCATTAAAACTTGAACGGTAATCATTTATGACTGTTTTTTAAAATACGCTAAAAAACTGAAATAAAGATTAGAAATTTACAAATCTTAGGGATTAACGGTATGTTTAATCCCGTTACCTTGCATATACTAGCTTATCGATTAGTGGACTCGTATCCGGAAAAACCAGATGAAAGATTGAAATGGAACCCGTTGAAATTTTAAAAGTTTCAAATATACCCACTTTTTTAGTGGACGATTTGAACAAAGCTTACCTGATGCACGATCACCATCACATCAACGACCCTGATGCATTAAAAAGGGTCGTTGCTATAGTGGGTGGGGGTGAATCTAAGATTGACCGCGGACTTTTATCTCTTTTGCCCAGTGTCAAAATGATATCTGTTTTCGGTGTCGGTTACGACGGCGTAGACGTGCAAGCGGCCATAGAGAAAGGCATCACAGTTTCACACACGCCTGGGGTTTTAAACGATGACGTTGCCGATTTGGCCATGGGTTTGCTTTTAAGCGTTGCTCGCCAAATACCTCGTGCAGACCAGTTCGTTAAAGCGGGAGATTGGGTGGATGGCCCTTTTAATTTAACCAAGAAATTAACCGGCTCAAGCCTTGGGATAGTGGGTTTGGGGAGAATTGGTCAGGCGATTGCCAAAAGGGCAAGTGCTTTTGACATGAAGATCTCCTACACAGCGCGCACGCAAAAGAGCGATCTCCCGTACCCTTATTTCCCAAACGTCAAAGCCTTGGCTGCAGAGGTTGATTTTTTGTTGGCCATCACACCCGGTGGGGATTCAACTAGGGGGATGATCAATGGGGAAGTGTTTGAGGCTCTAGGCCCGAAGGGATACTTTATTAACGTGGCGCGCGGATCGGTGGTGGACCAGCCCGCAATGATCAAAGCGCTACAAAATAAAGTGATTGCCGGGGCTGGCTTAGATGTTTATTTGGACGAGCCACGCATTGACCCTGAAATCCGTCATCTACCCAACGTGGTTTTAACGCCTCACATGGCAAGCGGCACCTTTGAGACGCGCCGCGCGATGGCGGACTTGGCATTGGCAAACCTAGCCGCTTTTATAGCGGGGACTAAAATTCCAGCCATGGTTCCAGAATGCCTTGCCCTATTGGCTGAGTAGGTAAAATTTGAAAAAGGAGATGACAATGAAAATGAAAATGAAATACCTGGTTAGTGCCTCATTACTTGCGGCAACTATAGCTGCAAGCGGAACTGCCTTTGCACAGGAAAAACTTAGTGTTTGGTGGGTCAAGGGATTCTACAAATCAGAGGATGATGCGCTTTTTGTCGCCATCAAAAAGTTTGAAGAAAAACACAAAAATATCAAAGTTGAGTTGTCTCAGTACCCCATTCAAGACATGTTGCCTAAAACTGTGGCGGCTCTTGATTCAGGAAATCCACCCGATGTGGCTTACGCAGACCCCTATGACTTTCAAGTTACTGGGTACTGGGCCTATGAGGGTAAATTAGAGGACATTAGCAGCGTCATTAACCCCATACGCTCTCGCTTTGCGCCCAATACGGTTGAGACAACGTTTTTGCTCAACAACAAAGAAAACAAACGTGCTTACTACGCCTTCCCCCTAAAGCAGCAGACCATGCACATTGAATACTGGGTGGATATGCTTGCTGATGCAGGTTTCAAAGAGTCGGATATACCGACCAATTGGAAGGATTACTGGAGCTTTTGGTGCGACAAGGCACAACCAGCTTATCGTGAAAAAAAGGGCACTCGAGTTTTTGGTATAGGTCAACCTATGGGGGTTGATGGAACCGACTCATTCTTCTCATTTTTGACCTACATGGACGCCTATAACGTCAAATTGGTGAGTGAGTCAGGTAAGCTTTTGGTGGATGATCCCGATGTTCGAAAAGGACTCATCTCTGCGTTGTCGGACTATACGAGTATTTACGCCAAAGGCTGTACCCCACCGTCCTCTACGAGTTGGAAAGATCCAGACAACAACGTGGCCTTTCACAACCGTACCACAATCATGACCCACAACGCCACAATCTCCATCGCTGCAAAATGGATGGATGACATGAACAACGCTTCCCTAACGGACGCACAGCGTGAAGTGGCTAAGAAAAATTACACGGAAAACATTCGCACCGCGGGTTGGCCTAATAAGCCAGACGGCTCAAAAATGCAGTACCGAAGTGCGATTAAAACGGGTGTCATTTTCAAAGACTCAAAACACAAAGCAGCCGCTAAGGAGTTTGTCAGTTTCTTGCTTCAGGAGGAGAACTTAACCCCCTATGTTGAGGGCTCACTTGGGCGCTGGTTCCCTGTGACCACTGAGGGTCAAAAGAGAAAGTTTTGGCAAGAAGACTCTCACCGCAGATCCGTATTTAACCAATACGCAGCGGGTACAAGTACTTTTGAGTTCACTAAGAATTTTCACTTTACCCAAATCAACAATGAAAATGTTTGGGCTAAAGCCATGAACCGAGTGATCAATGAGAAGGTACCCGTTGACAAAGCCGTTGATGAGATGATTGAGCGGATCAAAGCGGTTGCTAAGTAAGTCACTCACTTAAGAGAGATACGCGGGCCTCAAGGTCTGTAAATCAATAACTCAACAAAGAGTGCGTCCTTTAAAAGGGCGCACTCTTTCTTCATCTTTGAGGTACATTTAAATTTGAACTCCTCCACTTCAACGGCTATAGGTAACACGCAAAAACCTGTCTCTCGCACAAGCACCACCACCCAATGGGAATTTTGGGGCAGGGTCATGGTGGTGCCGTATTTGCTGATTTTCTTTATTTTCGTGGTTTATCCCGTTGGCTACGGTTTATGGCTTGCCCGCCACCCAGACAGTTACGAGCGACTCTTTGAGGACCCTATTTTCTACAGAACGCTTGCCAACACGCTGTTTTTCTTGGTGGTTGGAATAAATATCAAGATGGTGATTGCGTTGGTGTTGTCTGGTTTTTTTGTTCAAAAGAGGTGGTGGATTAGCATCCTCTCGATGATCTTCATTTTGCCTTGGGCACTTCCATCCATCCCAACCATACTGTCCGTGCGATTTATGCTGAACCCTGAGTGGGGGGTGATAAACACCAAGATATTTCAGCTCACGGGTGCAGATGGCCCCAACTGGTTAAATGACCCGTTCCTTGCGCTTTGCCTGGCTATAACCATGCACATCTGGAAATCTTTGCCCTTTTGGACTCTTATTTTGGTTGCAGCGCGGCTCTCAATACCGCTGGAGCAGTATGAGGCGGCGTCCGTGGATGGAGCAACCAATTGGCAGAAATTTAAATTCATTACATGGCCCTCCATGAAAACGATCTATCTCACGTCAACCATTTTGTCGATGATTTGGACACTGGGCGACTTTAACAGCGTTTACCTCTTGACCGGGGGTGGGCCTGCAGATATGACCCACGTCTTGGCCACACTCGGCATTCGTTATTTAAGGCTTGATCAAGTTGATTTGGCAATGGCCTCGATCGTTGTGGCTTTGCCATTTGTGTTACCCCTCGTCTTTTTTATGATGAAAAGACTTTCTAAGTAAAGAGGTTTGGTTTTAATCTTGAAATGATTTGAAACATAATTTAAACGTGAAAAAATATACTCTTAAAAATATTGCAACAGAGGCCAAACTGCTTTTGATTGGAGTCCCCCTCCTCATATGGACGCTGATCCCGGTCTATCATTTATTTTTATTCTCCATCTCAACCAAAGATTCGGCGACCTCTGGGCATTTATGGCCTGTGCATCCCACGCTCCAAAATTTCGAGTTTGTACTCTGGCAAAAGCATTTTTATCTTAATTACTTTTGGATTCAGATGTGGAACTCGCTCTTTATTGCGGTGATGGTTGGTTTT
>DAIUEA010000085.1:6446-7560 GCA_036845365.1 Limnohabitans sp.
CCTTTGCAATTTCAAGGCTTAAGGTCAGAGGGGGACGAACCGTTTTGAATCTGGCTTTGTTTACTTACTTTATTCCGGCCGCGTTTTTAGCTGTTCCGATGTATAAAACAATGGGCCAATACGGTTTACTGGACAATCAGTGGGCACTTATATTGGCAATGATCACGATTGCGTCTCCTTACTCCATTTGGGTTTTAAAGCAAGCCTCCGATAAGTTGCCGCTTGAGCTCGATGAGGCAGCTCGAATGGACGGGGCCACACCGATGCAACTCTTTCGTCTGGTTTACTTGCCCTTGATGGTTCCCTCATTGGTTGCCGTTGGCACGTACTCTTTGCTCCTGGCTTGGAATGAGTATTTGTATGCTTTTTTACTCTTGTCCAAAGAGGATTCTTTTACGGTCGGGGTGGCGCTTGGAAACTTCTTGTCCGCAGATGACTCCCCTTGGGAGCTTTTGATGACGACTGGGCTCATTTATGCCTTGCCCCCAGCCGCCATTTACTACACCTTTAAACGCTACATGGTGTCAGGCTTAACGGCTGGTGCTGTTAAGTCTTAGATCAATTGTTAATTGAAAGAAAAATATGGCTGAAGTTGCTTTTAGAAACATACAGAAATCTTACGGTAAAACCAAAATCATCCACGGCATAAGCTTTGATATTGCTGAGGGTGAGTTTGTGGTTTTAGTTGGCCCCTCAGGTTGCGGTAAATCCACTTTGCTGAGAATGATTGCTGGGTTGGAGGAGATTACGGAGGGTGAAATACGAATCGATGGTCGTGTGGTGAACGATTTAGACGCAAAAGACCGAGACATTGCGATGGTCTTTCAAAGCTACGCGTTGTACCCGCACATGACTGTTCGGGAGAATATGGGGTTTAGTTTGAGACTTCGCAGTGAGAACGTTGAGCTCACCGACAAGCGTGTGAGAGAGGCCGCAAAGATTTTGAATCTAGATTCTTTGCTTGACCGCTACCCAAAGGAGCTATCGGGGGGCCAGCGCCAAAGAGTTGCTATGGGCCGAGCCATCGTCAGAGATCCCAAAGTCTTTTTGTTTGATGAACCTCTCTCTAATTTGGATGCAAAGTTGAGGGTTGCAATGAGGGCAGAAATAAAGT
>DAIUEA010000086.1:0-2918 GCA_036845365.1 Limnohabitans sp.
GGAGATATCTTAGCTATCGTGGGTGAATCAGGCTCTGGCAAAACCACGCTCTTAAATTGTCTTTACTCCCATATTCAAGCAAACAAGGGACATATCTATTTTGATTGCATGTCACAAGGGTCGGTAGACATGGGCACCCTTACACAGGCGCAGCAACGATTCATCAGGCGAACGCAGTGGGGTTTTGTTCATCAAAATCCCAGAGACGGTTTAATGATGAAAGTATCTGCAGGCGCTAATATTGGCGAGAGACTGATGTCTCTCGGAGAGCGCCACTACGGCAAGATCAGAGCTCGCGCTTTGGAGAGTTTGCGGGAGGTTGAAATTGACACCTCCCGAATTGATGATCTCCCCACAACTTATTCTGGGGGGATGCAGCAACGCCTTCAAATTGCTCGCAACTTAGTGACACATCCTAGGCTTTTATTGATGGATGAGCCAACATCAGGGCTTGATGTATCAGTACAAGCCAAATTGCTTGACCTACTTAAACAACTGACGTACCAAAGGGGCTTAGCGGCGGTGATTGTGACGCATGATTTAGCGGTTGCACGGCTTTTGTCAACTCAAATGATTGTCATGCAAAGGGGTAGAGTTATTGAGAGTGGACTTACCGACCAGATCTTGGACGATCCTCAGCACGCGTACAGTCAGCTTTTGGTCTCCTCAATTTTACAAAACTAAAATTTAATAATGACCAAGCCCGTGCTCAAGCTCGAAAACGTATGTAAAAGTTTTTGTTTACACCTTCGCTCCAGTGAGGCGTTTGAGGTCTTGCGTGGGGTAAGTTTCCAGGTATTTGCAGGAGAGTGCGTCGTTCTTGACGGTAATTCTGGGATGGGTAAGAGTACGATTCTTAAGATGATTTACGGAAACTACAAAACCAGTAGCGGACAAATTTGGATTGAAAACAATTACGCTCAACCAATTAATATCTCACAAAGCACCCCCAGAGAGCTGATGCTTTTGCGGGAATCGAGTATGAATTACGTCAGTCAGTTTCTGAGAACTATTCCAAGGGTCGGGGCTTATGATTTGATCAAACAAAAGGCTTTCAATCATCTGAAGCTTCTTCAAGATCAAAACCTTTTAGAAGAAGGTATTGATCCTCAATTGATAGCTCAAAGCAAAGCCGAGCAACTCCTTGACGAACTACGCCTGCCTAAGCGTTTGTGGCATTTGCCACCCGCTACGTTTTCAGGGGGCGAGCAGCAAAGAATCAATTTGGCACTCAGCTTGGTAAACCCCAAACCTTTGCTACTCCTGGATGAACCTAGTGCATCTTTAGACACAGAAAACGCTCAAATTGTGATTGATTTAATAAGAAAAGAGCGATCACGCGGCACTGCTATATTAGGTATCTTTCACGATCCTGCTTTCAAACAAGCCGTCACGACGCGCTCCGTCTCGATGCACTCCTTTCAGCCTCATTTATGAATAAAAATTTGAATACAACCACCCTTACCAACGCTCGCATTGTTTTACCTACCGAGACGTTTGTTGGCACTCTTCATTTGAGGGGAAACCTCATTGAAGATATCTCAATGTCTAATACCTCTTCACTTCAAAGCGTTGACTGTGAGGGGGACTTTCTGATGCCTGGGTTGGTTGAATTACACACAGATAATTTAGAGCGACACCTTATGCCACGGCCAAAGACATATTGGGAGGAGTTGCCCGCTTTAATAGCCCACGATTCAGACGTTATTGCCTCTGGCATTACAACAGTTTTTGATTCTATTGGCATTGGGGAAGCAGACTCCTCCGCGCTGCGTGCAAAAGGCTGGGCTGGGGTCTTACAAGCGCTTGAAATAGCTCAAATCAATCAGATGCTCAGGAGCGAGCACTTCTTGCATGTACGCTGTGAGCTCCCAGATCCTAAATGCACTGAGCTGTTTAAAGTCTTCATAGGTCATCCGGGCTTAAAGCTCCTCTCCTTGATGGATCACACGCCAGGACAAAGGCAATTTCACGACATTGAGAAGGCAAGAATTTATTACATGGGCAAAAAAGGTTGGTCACAACAGTACTTTGAGGAGCGCGTCAATGCAGCACCGATGCTTCAAGAAAAAAATGTTCGACCTAATCGTCAATATTTCACTGACTTTTGCAAACAACACCAAATTTGTCTAGCCTCACATGATGACGCAACTACGGCGCACGTAGAGCAATCGGTGGCCGAGGGGGTTCGTATTTGCGAGTTCCCCACCCAGATACCCGCTGCGCAAGCTGCCCACCAAAATGGTCTTGCTGTGATCATGGGCGCCCCCAACATGGTCAGAGGGGGTTCGCATTCAGGGAATGTGGCCGCAGTTGATTTAGCGAAACTTGGGTTACTGGACATCTTATCTTCTGACTATGTGCCATCCAGCCTGCTTCAAGCGGCATTTAAATTGGTAAATGATGCGCAGTTCTCTATCTCTAAGGCAATAGCTTGTGTAAGTATTAATCCAGCAAAAGCAATCGGTTTTCATGATCGAGGGGCTCTCGCGCCAAAGTTGCGAGGGGATGTGATTCGAGTCAAAGCTGTAGAGGTTGAAAATGCGCCTGTTTTTCCGCTAGTGCGCTCGGTTTGGAGAGGTGGGGCTCAAGTTATTAAGTGAATCCAGAGGTAGCCCTCAAGATTTGCGTTAGGCCAGCCCAATCGCGTTCTTAAACCTGTCATGGGATTGTCATAGCTGTTAGGTAAGCTAAGTTCAAAATTTTATCAGATTATGAATTCAGCGATCAGCGTATCACAACTAACGAAGAGCTACAAAAGCAGCAGTGTTGCCCTCAACTCCATTTCCTTTGAAATTAAAAAGGGGGAAATGGTTGCTCTGATTGGCGCCTCGGGATCGGGTAAATCAACACTTTTGAGGCTGATCTCTGGCTTGACACCAGCCAATCCACAAACTATCTCAAACATCGTCATTCAT
>DAIUEA010000086.1:2928-7498 GCA_036845365.1 Limnohabitans sp.
AATTCAGTCAAATGGCAAAATTTGCTCTGACGTCAGAGACTCACGCGCGCAAATCGGATTAATCTTTCAGCAATTTAACCTCGTTGATCGGCTCTCAGTGCTGACTAACGTGTTAACTGGAATGCTTCACCGCTTACCAACCTACAGAACCATTTTTGGTTTTTTTAAAGAAGATGAAAAAAAACTAGCCTTTCAAGCCTTGGCTCAGGTGGGTATTGCAAACTGCGCCCATCAAAGAGCAAGTACCCTCTCGGGTGGTCAACAACAGCGAGCGGCTATTGCTAGGACGATAGTTCAAAAAGCAAGCGTTGTGCTTGCCGATGAGCCGATCGCTTCCCTCGACCCTGAGTCATCCAGATTGGTGATGGATCTTTTGAGGGAGATGAATCAAGCACAGGGGTGCACGGTACTTGTCAGTTTGCACCAAGTCAATGTGGCGATCAAGTACTGTGCTAGAACGATCGCTTTAAGGCATGGAGACATTGTTTATGACGGCCCATCCTCTGAACTTACACCAAATCTTTTACAAAGCCTATACGGTGTTGAAGCTGAGAGTCTCTTAGCTGGTTCAAAAGACCACAACTTGGCATCTCTACACAACCAACATGCAACCCTACCAGATTATGAATCTTTTGAATCCAATGAATTTAAATTTGCAACTCATTAACTCGTTATAAACTTTAGTAAACACACCCATGAAACTTCAAAAATCAAAACACCTCATCTCAGCTTTAGCACTCTTGGGCGCAACGCTCGGCCTGCAAACCCACAGCCTTGCACTGGAACTCAATTTTGGTGTCATTGCAGTCGACACCTCCAATGCGCTTAGAGCGGCTTGGGAACCCGTCATGAATGACTGGGCAAGTTGCACCGGCTACACCATCAAGCCTTACTTTGCAACCGACTACGCTGGGGTCATTGAGGGCATGCGTTTCAATAAAGTTCAATTGGGATGGTTTGGCAACCTATCTGCGATGGAGGCTGTGGACCGCTCAGGTGGTGAGGTATTTGCTAAGACCATTCGTATGGACGGCTCTGAGGGGTACAACTCGCTTCTCATCACTCATAAAGACTCTCCCTATAATAATCTGAATGATTTTTTAAAGCACACCAAAGAAATCAGTTTTGGCATTGGGGATCCTAACTCCACCTCCGGCACGCTGGTTCCAAGCTATTATGTTTTTGCAAAAAATAACATCAATCCAAAAACAGACTTTAAATCGATCCGCTCAGCAAACCACGCAACAAACTTGATGGCTGCAGCTAACAAACAAGTTGACGTTGCAACCAACAACACGGAAGACTGGGAGAGGGCTGAGAAATCCAAACCAGAAATTATCAAAGAGTTAAAAATAATTTGGAAATCTCCTCTCATACCAGCCGATCCCTTTGTCTGGAGAACCGACTTGACGGCAGAGCAAAAAGCTAAGATCAAAGGATGTATGACTGGTTATACCTCGGGTCCTGAGGCAGTCGAGCATAAAGAAAAGCTTGCCAAAGTCATCAGCAGCGGCATTCTCCCCTCCTCCAACGATCAGCTCAAGCCGATCCGTCAACTCACGCTATTCACTGAAATGTCCAAGATCGAAAACGATACAACGATCGATGCGAGTGAAAAGCAAAAGAAAATATCAGCTGTTAAGGACAAACTAGCTCAACTTGAGAAATAAACTGCCCGATTCAAATTATTTATATTTGTCAAGGCAGATCACAAAAGGGCCTCATTTCTCCTCATGACAACTGAATTAGTACCCCCAACACCTATCTCAAATACAGACTCTAAAGGTCTAGCCACCCAACTCAACTATACCCCAGCCCCCCACTCGTGGGCTTGAGTTGTATGGGTTTTAATTTTGAGCGCCTTGGCTCTCAGCTGGAAGGGGGCTGAGATGGACCCCTTGATGCTGTGGCGGGACGCGGGCAACATGTCTAAGTTTGCTTATGGCTTTTTCCCGCCAAACTTTCATGATTGGTCCTTTTATCTTCATGAAATGGTCATTACTCTTGAGATCGCGCTGTGGGGGTCGGCGCTGGCGATTGTTTGCTCTATCCCATTAGGTCTTTTGTGCGCTGAGAATATTGCGCCCCCTTGGGTTTACCAACCTTTAAGAAGATTGATGGACGCGGCCAGAGCCATTAATGAGATGGTATTTGCGATGCTCTTTATCGTGGCCGTAGGGCTTGGACCCTTCGCAGGGGTCTTGGCTCTTTGGGTACACACGACCGGTGTGCTTGCCAAGCTCTTTTCTGAAGCCGTGGAGTCCATAGATCAACAACCGGTGGACGGCATTAGGTCGACCGGAGCGAACGTTTCCCAAGAAATTGTGTTCGGCGTCATCCCTCAGGTCTTACCCCTTTGGACCTCTTACTCTCTTTACAGGTTTGAGGCTAACGTCAGGTCGGCCTCTGTGCTTGGAATGGTCGGTGCGGGTGGGATCGGTCAAATTTTATGGGAAATAGTTCGAAGCTTTCAATATGCAGAAACTGCGGCTGTGCTAATAATTTTGATTATTTCTGTAACTCTCATCGACCTCGCCTCCTCATACATTCGCCGCTACTTTGTTTGAGCAACAAAAAGAACATGATCTCACCTAAAAAAGACCAACTAGATTCGTTACTGATGCAGTATAAAAGCCTGGGTGCCGCCATGTACGGGGGCGAGGCAGTAACCCAAATGGAACATGCCTTGCAATGTGCGCAGCTTTCAAGACAAAATTTAGATCACCCTTCACTCATTACAGCCAGTTTCTTTCACGATGTAGGTCACTTACTGGCTCATTTGGTTAAACCTACGTTGAGAGACTCTAGCCACGTTGATCATGACGGAGTGGATGATCAACACGAGCGGCTGGCTCTCATTCATTTAGAAAGCCTATTTGGCCCCGCGGTTACGCAGCCCATTTTCCTACACGTTAATGCCAAACGCTACTTGTGCGCAGCCCAAGAGAAATATTGGCAGAGTTTGTCACAAGCCTCTAAAGATAGCCTTGAATTACAGGGCGGAATATTTAGCGCTGAAGAGTCACAAGATTTTTTAAATCTTCCCTTTGCAACAGATGCAGTAAAATTGCGTCAGTACGATGATTTGGCGAAAGTGCCGCACCGCATGGTCCCCACATTGGACTCATTTATACCTATTTTTGAGAGCGTTCTGATATCGTAGGTATCTTCGTATCTACTTTAAAAACCTTCTCCCAATGTCCAAGTCACTCATAATTTTATTTTTTACCTCAATCGTTTTGCTTTCAGCATTTGCACAAGAGGAGCGTACCGGGCAAGATTCAGAATCAGCAAAAGAATGGGTCAGTGATAAATTATTACCCAACGGAGCACTGTATGAAGGCCCTACTGTTGGTAATAAAGCAAACGGCAAAGGAACAGCAGTATTTCCCGACGGAATGAAATACGTGGGCGAGTTTCAAGCCAATAGACCCGACGGATACGGCTTTGAATATAGCCGAGATGGGCAATTTATTAGAGGCGGTTTTTGGAGATACGGGGTTTTATTAACTGAGACTCAGCCAAATAAATAACATACAACTAAAGAACAAAGATAGCATCAATTATTCATGAGTCACTGAGTTTATATAGCCTTTGCAAAGAGTTATCTAGCAATAAAGTCAGTTCACAAAAATAGATTTATTGAGGCACGGGTATATTTTGCTCTGCGAAGATCACTAGACAGGTCTGGGCAGAGTTACAGAAATTTGTCGATCCTATCATGCAGCGCAGACTGTCCTTCACGGACCAATCTGAGCATTTCAGTTACTGCGTCAGCATGATTTGAAAAATTTTGAATCAGTTGATAAGTATTTTTATCCATTGCCATCAATTTTTCATGAGACATGATTTCAAGTTTGTTTTCATGCTCAATAATGTGGAAAGATTTACCAAAATCCATAGATTAGCTCCTGAACTATGCTGTTTTATCACTCTTCGTTAGGTTGAAGGTTAAATTTCTTATATTCTTTCTCAAGTACCACACACGATGCTTTATCGAGTGGGGACAACGGGGGACGAGTTCTTCTCCACTCATCATCTCTGTATAAGAGTGAAAGGAGGAACTTTAAGGAAGATATTGAAGGGTATTTGGCTACAAGAACTTGTAGCTCGGAGGCTCTGCTGTCAACGCTAGATCTGTCTTTCATGCCCGGAATCACAGAAATCTGCATAGCTTGTTGACCTTTGAGAATGGTAGTGACAACACGAGGCATGAGATTGGCCATTAAAGAGATAGTCCCTGTTGGGGTTAATCTTTTAAGGTCAGTTTCTTTGCAGGAGTAAATCATTACCTTGTCGACAAAGGTCTTTCTCAAATCATCGGTCACTGTATTGTTCCCCGTTTGATTAACGATCCCGTAAATATGTGCACCCCACTGCTCAATCGCAGCAAACAAAGAGGCCTCTGGGATTTCAAGGTGAGTGATGTGAGGAAGTAAATGGATATACAGTTTCGTGCTGGGGCTTTTGATATGAGAAATTAAATGCTCAAAGTAATGTGTGAGCCCACCAGAGAGGACAGGTTTATAGTAGAAAGGTGGACTTAAAAGCACCCCATAAAGTTCTAACG
>DAIUEA010000087.1:0-7439 GCA_036845365.1 Limnohabitans sp.
CTATTCAACTCCTCCCTCATCACCCACTCAGCTAGATGGAAGGCTAAGATACCCCCGAAAGAGGAGCTGAAAAAATACTTTAGCCTTGTCACACAACGTAGTTTTGATTTGCTGCAATCAGACAAGCTAAGTCCAGAGCAAAAATATTTTTTAGAGCTATCTATCTATCACCAAGATATGCACAACGAGGCGTTTGCCTACATGTGCCAAACCCTAAACTATCAATGTCCTCAAAATTCTTCAGTTGTTGGCTACGCTGCGAAAAATTTATCGGCGGCAGACAAGTACTTCAATTTTCCCGAGCAAACCCTTCAAGTTGGATCTCAAAAAGATGGTTTTTTTATTTTTGACAATGAAAAATGGCAATTCCCAGTAAATATTAAAGCTTTCTCGGTCTCAAAGCTCCCCGTTAGCAATCAAGAGTATTTAGAATATCTGCAAGCCAATCCAGAGGTAGCAAAACCAAAGCACTGGAGAATTGAAAACAACCGCTGGTATTTGTTTGAATTTCATCAATGGATTGATCTTCCCCTAGATCATCCAGTTGTTCATATCTCCTTTGATGAAGCTCAAAAATACTGTGAATGGAAAAACGAGCGTCTACCCAGTGAGTTCGAAATGCAGGCACTCCTCGAGTCAGATCCCGCCTTGTGGCAAGAATCTGATTTGTGGGAGTGGACCAGTAGTGCTTTTTTACCCTTCAAGGGGTTTGAGCCTGATCCGTACCTTGACTATTCCCAGCCCTGGTTTGGGGGGAGTTACCGGGTCTTGAAAGGCTACAGTCGCTTCACCCCTAAGCGGCTAAGACGCCCTCAGTTCAGAAACTTTTACCTACCGAACCGCTCCGATCCGTTTTGTGGGTTTAGAACCTGTTTAAAAGAAATTTAGTATCGAAGAAATTGATTCACCGCTTAAAAAAGAAGAAAGCAAACCTATGACCTATAACGGAAAACTCACCTCCCTGTCCCACGGCGGGGGCTGTGGTTGCAAAATAGCCCCGGGCATCTTAAGTGATATCTTAAAGTCCACCCCCGTTCGCATCATTCCACCAGAACTACTCGCTGGAATGGATAACAATGAGGACGCCGCGGTTTACCAAATCAACGAGCACCAAGCAATCGTTGCGACAACTGACTTCTTTATGCCAATCGTGGATGACCCCTACGAATTTGGTCGCATCGCTGCAACCAACGCAATCTCAGATATCTATGCAATGGGTGCAAAGCCTTTGTTTGCTTTGGCTATTTTGGGTATGCCGATCAACACGTTGCCACTCGATGTCATCCAAAAAATAACGATGGGCGGAGAATCGGTTTGCGCCGATGCGGGCATTATGATTGCCGGCGGGCACTCCATTGATACAGTCGAGCCTATTTACGGTTTGGTTGCAATTGGTATTGTGGACCCGAAAAAACTCAAACGCAACAACGCCGCAAAAGCCGGTGACAGTATCATTATCAGCAAGCCTTTGGGAGTCGGTATATTGTCTGCAGGCCTCAAAAGCGACAAACTCTCAGACAACGGGTACAAGCAAATGATTGCTTACACAACTCAACTCAATAAACCCGGTATCGAGTTGTCTCAACTCGGCGGCGTTCACGCACTCACCGACATCACTGGTTTTGGTTTGGCCGGTCACTTGCTTGAGCTGTGCCGGGGTGCTAAGTTACAAGCCCAAATTGAGTGGTCGCACATACCCGTCATTGAAGAGGCGGTCAAGCTGGTTAAAGAGGGTGTTTATACCGGTGCCTCAACCCGCAATTGGTCTGGCTATGGACAAGAAATACAGACATCAGACGCCATATCTGAGTGGCAAAAGAATCTACTCTCTGATCCCCAAACCAGTGGTGGACTTTTGGTGTCTTGCGCGCCACAAGAGGAGCGCCAAGTGCTAAAAATACTTCACGACGCGGGCTTCCCCCTTGCACAGAAAATTGGTAGCTTCGGTCAAGGCCAAGGCCTATCTGTCATTTAATTTAATCCACCAACCCTTGCTGTTTAGTTATCTTTAAATCATGAAAAAAACTATTTTTAAAAACGTTCTCGCGCTCTTTTTAGTTGGCGTATCGCTCTTTGCGAACTCACAAAATGTATTGCGCGTCTCCGCAATCCCAGATGAAGCTCCCACTGAGCTGCAGCGTAAATTTAAACCACTTGGCGAGTACTTGACAAAAGAAACCGGCTTAAAAGTAGAGTTCACCCCCGTCACCGATTACGCAGCAGTCGTAGAGGCACTCGCTACAAGCAAAATCGATATGGCTTGGTTGGGTGGATTTACCTACGTTCAGGCCAAGCAAAGAACCAACGGAACAGCTAAACCTATTATTCAACGCAAAGAAGACGCCACCTTTACATCGAAAATCATCGTTCCACAATCAAGCCCAATTAAATCGTTAAGTGATTTAAAAGGAAAAGTATTTGCCTTTGGCTCTCCGTCCTCCACCTCCGGTCACTTAATGCCGCGCTCCTTTTTAATGCAAAATGGCTTGAATCCGGAAGAGGACTTTAAGAATATTGCCTTCTCCGGCGCTCACGACGCAACGATTGCTTTTGTCGCCAGCGGCAAAGCAGAGGCCGGCGCCCTTAACGCATCCGTGTTAGATAAATTAATCGAAGCCCAAAACGCCAACGCCTTAAAAGTCAGAGTGCTTGCAACAACCCCGCCGTTTTTTGATTACAACTGGACCGTTCGAGGAGACCTTGATCCCGCTGTCGTTAAAAAAATTACCGACGCATTCTTAAAGTTAGATGCAAGCAACCCAGAATACAAAGAGTTAATGGACTTACAAAGAACCACCAAATACATTGAGACAAAATCGTCCAACTACGACAACATCGAAAAAGCAGGTAAAGCAGCTGGATTGATTAAATAATGGGCTTGGGTTTTTCTTTTGAAAAACTGAGCTATTCGCACTCTAACGGTAAGGTCGCTCTACAAGGTATTGAACTTAGCGCAAACCCAGGCGAGCAAATGGCCATCGTTGGGCCGTCTGGGGCGGGCAAAACAACTTTTTTAAATATCCTAGCAACCGGCACCCGGCCCTTGCTTGGCCAAATCGAAATCCTTGGCAAAAGACCCTGGGAGCTCTCAGGTGTGGAGCTTAAAAAGCTTCGATCCAAAATCGGCTTAATCCACCAAGCTCCACCACTGCCTCCCAAACAACGCGTGGTCACTGCCGTTCTCGCCGGCAAACTGGGACAGTGGTCACTGCTTAAATCCATTCTCTCGCTCCTTTATCCAGTGGACATTACAGGTGCCCACAACAGTTTGGCGCAGCTCGATTTGGGCGAGCGACTCTTTGAGCGGTGCGATCAATTGTCGGGCGGTCAACTCCAGCGCGTTGGGATTGCAAGAGTCCTATATCAAGAGCCAGAGCTCATGTTGGCAGATGAACCCGTCTCTGCGATGGACCCGGTCTTATCAGATTTGACGATCAAAAGATTGACACAATACGCGAGCAATAAAGGGGTAACGTTCGTGGCTAGTTTGCACGATATTGAAATAGCTCTAAAGTGGTTTCCCCGCATGATTGGGCTGCGTGAGGGGAAAATCATGTTTGATCTACCGACCCCAAAAGTGACTCAAAAACTCTTGCAAGAGTTATACGCCTCAGAGATGGACTCCCCCGATCTAAATAGTTCTACCCAATCCACGGTTGTGCTGCAAAAGTCATTCGAGCTTTGATATGGGGCACACCACACACGGTTCTACACGAGATTACACACACGATCCGGACGCTAAAAAACGTTTCCTTTATTTCGCCTTAGCGTTGATTATTTTGTGGCCACTGCTGCAACTGGCTGAGTTTAATCCCTTAGCCTTCTTTGATAGGTCTAATTGGCAGGTGATGGGGAACTTTTTGAGCCAATTTTTCCCGCCAAACATTGAGGCCGGTTTTTTACAACTTGTTTTTAAAGCAACCGTTGAGACCTTAGCCATGGCAACGGCGGGGACTGCACTTGCACTCTTGATTGCGGTGCCTCTTGGACTGGCAATGACGTTCAGCTTATCCATTTCGCGCCTTGGGCCTGCGGATGGCCACGGAGTGAGGAAATTCGTGCGCAGCATTGCCAGACTCTTGATGGTGGTTTTGCGCGGGATCCCAGAGATCGTTTGGGCGTTGCTTTTTGTACGCGTGTTCGGATTAGGGGCTGTCGCCGGGGTCACGGCTATTTCGATTACGTACGGCGGTATGTTAGCTAAAGTGTATGCAGAAATTTTAGAGTCAAGCAATAGTCAGGTGTCTCGCGCTCTAATACTCGCGGGGAGTGGGCGAGTTGGTGCATTTTTATACGGACTCTTGCCCGGCTCGGCACAGGAGCTTGCGTCCTACACGGTGTATCGCTGGGAGGCAGCTGTGAGAGCCTCGGTTATTATGGGATTTGTTGGGGCGGGAGGTCTTGGTCAGCTCATGGACCAGTCCATGAAAATGCTCAACGGTAGTGAAGTATCCACTATTCTGATCGTATTCTTGGTACTTGTGTTGTTTGCCGATTCTTTGAGTTGGTACGTCAGACGAGAGCTTGCATGAACATTGAACCCGCTCGCCAATTTTGTTTGAAATGCTTCATTCATACTGCTGCACTCTTGCTCGCGGTTGCGGCAAGTTTTGCTTACCTGTCTTTCAACCCATTCAAGTTTTTTACCTCTGAGTCAATCTCTCAATTGGCGCTCTATGCAAATCGGTTTTTTCCACCCGATGTTCACAGCGCATTTTTAGGGAAAATTTTAAAAGCAATGTTTGAGACGATTGCTATTTCCGCAATCGCTACTTTGCTGGCAACAGTGATCAGTCTGCTCTTAGCAATACCCGCAGCAGGAAAATACGGGAAAAAGACCAAAGAGGCGACGCGGTTTTTCTTTAATTTTTTACGCTCCGTCCCAGAACTAGTCTTCGCAACCATTTTAGTCTTGGCGGTAGGATTGGGGCCTTTTGCGGGCACCTTGGCGCTGACCCTGCACACCACAGGTGTCCTTGGCAGGTTGTTTGGAGAGGCCCTAGAAAATCATCCCAAAACCAATGCTCAAGCACTTTTACTTAACGGCTCAAGCGGCGCGCAGTCGTTTTTGTACGCCACCTTACCCGGAGTCACCGCCCAATTCGTCTCCTACGCCTTGTATCGTTGGGAGATGAATATCCGTATGGCAACCGTTCTGGGCTTTGTAGGGGCAGGGGGGCTGGGTCAAATGCTTTACTACGAACTCTCACTTTTACATGAACCCCAAGCAGCAAGTATCATCATTGCGATGCTCACGCTTGTCGTCTTGGTGGACTACGTCAGCAATAAGCTGCGTAGGGTGCAAATGCATAACCAGGGCTGACCAAGCTTTAAAACAAGTTAAGGTGTCAAAGCAAACCTCTGAGCAGCCTCCCAATCGACTGCATCTCCCGCTCGGGCAGGGTCAAACTAGAACGTGCGCTAACCTCGCTTACCAACTGATCATAAAACTGAGGCTCTGATTCAGCTCTTAGAAGGCTTTGTTGCAACGCCCTTGTATTGCCGACCTCGTAGTAGCCCGAATAATCCTCTCCTAATAGACCTCGGTTACCCGCAATATCGGACGCAATTACTGGAACACCGATTGAGATAGCCTCTGAGACGACATGGGCACCCCCTTCCATTAAACTGGAGATCACCATCAATCTTGAGCGGGACAAATACTGCATGGCTGCGCTGTGCGTGACCTCCGAGTGCCAGTGGTATCTGGGCTCGGTTTTATTAAAAAAATCCGCTTGCTCAGTCATCTCAGCGCTCATTGATTTGCCCAAGTGAATCACTTTTATTTTGCTATCAATTGGGAGCCCTCGTAGCGCCTTGGCCGCTCGAAAGGGGTCCTTCTCTGGACGAAGATGCCCAATTACACAGACCTCAAACTCAGCCTGTCGCGGCGCCTGTCTTTGGCTTGTTGGGTACGATTGATAGATCACCCGAGTCTTTTTATGAAAAAGAGCGGGTAGGGCTTTAACAGCGTCCTCTTGCAAAACTACAATCTCGTTTGCAAGTTGCATGGATTCAATTACCTCAGGATACAGCCCAAGATCCCGGTAAATATCAGTTCCCGTCATGATCAATACTACGGGGGTAAGCGGGTAAGTTTGTTTGAATTTGCTTATAGACGCGTGGCTGCGATTGGCATGAAGAGCAATCAGACAATCCACGGGCTGCCCAGACCACTCAACACGGATGTGCGCACTGTATCCCAGTTGCTCAATAAATCCACTCCAGCGCAGGGCAGTCATGCGGTTGCCGTGCAAACTCCCGGAGGGGGCCGGCGTAATAATTTCGATCAAAGGCATACTCGTAAAGACTTAAATGTTTGGATTATTTGTCGAAATCTTAGAGGGTATTCTAAGATAAGGCAAAAGAGCGCAGAGAAAAAAAAGAGAAACACAAAGAACAAAGAGAACACAGAAAAATTAAGGGTACGTGAGAGCGCGGGCACATGCGGTATCGTTATTCACCTTTTGTTTTTGCTTAAGGGATATCTCTATGAGCCTAACTGGGCCTCTTAAGGTAATATCTGTTGCAGCGTAAAGGCCTACACCGGCTTATCAGTCAACTAAAGAGATCGTACAAATAAATGAATACCCAACATAACCAAACGCGCAGAGATTTGCTACACGTGATCGGTGCTTCAGCTGTGGGAGCCGCAGCTCTGCAAAGCTTACAGGGATGTGCAGTGCAGCCCATGGGGCAAGCAACTGAGGTGCCCTACTCTTTGGGCACAGAACCCCCGAAAACATTACTCCCGGTGAACGCAACCGACTGTCACCACCACATCTACGACGCACGCTTTCCAGTCGATAAAACTGCAACGCTCAAACCCAAAGACGCTTTAGTCTCCGATTACAGAGCTTTACAAAAGCGTCTTGGCCTGACCCGCAACGTCATCGTGCAACCCTCCACCTACGGCACGGACAACCGCGTTACGCTAGAGGCAATGGCTGTCTTTGGACTGCAAAACTGCAGAGGTGTCGCAGTGGTCAACACCCAGGTCACCGATGAAGAATTAAAGCAAATGCACGCCGCAGGCGTCAGAGGTATTCGTTTTAATCTAGCACAAGGAGGCGTCACCTCCCCCGATATGGCGCCCTCACTGGCCAAGCGTATTGCTCCCATGGGATGGCACCTCCAAGTGAATGCGCCTGCCAAAGTGATACTGGACAATAAAGCTATTTGGAGCAATCTCCCCATTTACGTTGTCTTTGACCATTTAGGCCACATGCCCCAACCTAACGCTCTGAATGACCCAACCTTTGCACTCATCAAAGACTTAATGCAAAAAGACAAAGCCTATGTTAAGTTGACGGGCTTTTATAATGAAACAAAAGTCGGCCCGCCTTTTTATTCGGATAGCGTTGAAGTGGCAAGCGCGTACGCGCAAAGTGCCCCTGAGCGCTGCGTTTGGGGAAGCGATTGGCCGCACCCCACAGAGG
>DAIUEA010000088.1:0-7236 GCA_036845365.1 Limnohabitans sp.
TGGTGAAAGCGTTGATATTTCTCAAGACCTGAGGAATGGGCTTGGCCGCAATAAAACCGAGCTTTTTGGTTTTGGACATGTAGCCCGCAATCAAACCATTCAAATACTGGCACTCATCAATGTAACCAAAGAAGCTACCCGCATTGGAGGGGTGTTTTCCTGCTGTCCATAACCCACCACAGTGAGCAAATCGAACCCCAGGATTTTTTCCAGCCAACGCAAGGACATGAGGATCAAAGTAACCATAAGAAGTTGGAAATAAAAGTGAGGCACCATCTTGACTGATCATACCTTGCATGGTTTTTTGAACCGCTTGGGTCTCAGGCACGTTTTCCTCTTCCACCACTTTTACACCAGGTAAACCCTTCACAATGGCTGCAGCCTCAGCGTGAGACTGGTTGTAGCCATAGTCATCCCTAGGACCCACGTAGATAAAACCAACAGTGAGGGGCGCATCTGCTGCGTAAGAATTCAAAGCCATCGAGGCTGCACTCGCTCCAAGTGTGAGCCCTCCAGCCAATTGAATCAATTGACGACGATTAAGTTGCTGATTGTCCATGAGAGTCCTTTGAATAAAAAACATTGATTGAGTAGTTCCAAATGAACCAATCTTGGTAATATAGATGTGTTCATTCATGTATACATGCAATTGACATGCCCGGATTGATTAGTATTACGAATCAAAGACTTAGCTAGCTGAGCCAGTCAATGCTGAATCAAAATTCACCGAAAAAGTGCATGGAAAAATATCTAATAAGTCGCAAGCACCAAATAAGAGCTCTCATGGCCCAATTTGAAAATGCCTCACTGTTAAGTCCGGCATATTGAATTTAAGATAACAAAAGACATTCAATATTTGGTCTCCACTTGAAAAAGAAGAGTTGCATTAGAAAGAGTGTTATGACTGATAACGCATCAACTTTAGGCCAGTGAAATTGCAAAAGCATTTAGGACCAAGGCTCACAAAGGAAGATACATAGTTTTAATGTGTGAACATATCTGGCCTGGCGTGGTCAGCCCAATGTCAAGCTTGTATCTTGCGATGTAATGCAAAGCGCGTCTTTAGTGCCTGAGTCGATAAGGCTGTCCCACGATGTATGGGTGATGAGCGAGGCCCATTACCAAACATTATGGTGCGTTTGTTAGGCGCGTTTGATCAAGAATTTCATCAATCTGATCAATGATCATTTGAGAAAAATCATCCCCACCCATTTGTCTATTACAGCTTTAGAAAATACAGCTTTAGAAAATACAGCTTTAGAAAAAACGGTCTAAAAGCTTCCTGCTATGACGGTCTAGTTTAGGCAGATCTTTAATCAAATACTGGACACCGTATTTATCGCTGACGATAAGGGTTTTGGATGAAAGCCTTCTTATGTCCTCCTCCCCCTTCAGTTCAAGCTCTGTGCGCCCCCTCGAGGTCTGAATGGTCCATGTACTGGGTGATATAAATCCACTCACACGCTCTAACTTTAAAATCTCCGGCATAAACTCCCGCTCGCCTATCGCTTGTAGCACGCAGTCCCTTTGTGCCTGGCTTAATTGCTCTAAGTCCTCAATCCAAACCAGTTCATGGCCCTGGAGACTCAAAATTGAGATCCCATGGCTGGGGGCCTCAATTGGGAACGCTCTCACCACGATAACCTCTGGCAAATGACTCAAGGACTGAAGTTCCTGGGAGTTGTTCCTTAACACCCAACGCCCCAGCGCGTTCCTAAGCAGTTGGAACGGCATTTCACCGTTTTTTTGTTCTCCTTCACTCTTCAAAGGCTTCACCTTGGGTCTCCTTCAGATTCCTTTGTGGGGATGGTCTCAAAAACCGCCCGCTCATTTTCCGCCTGTCTGGCCTGAGCCTCATAAAGTCTCCAGTAAGCGCCCTTTTGAGATAACAACTCATCATGCCCGCCAATTTCAACTATTTGGCCCGCCTCCATAACGACCAGCCGGTCGGCTTTGCGCAGGGTAGAAAGTCGGTGAGCAATAGCGATGGTGGTTCTACCTTTGACCAAATTATCTAAGGCTTTTTGAATCTCTTGTTCGGTCTCGGTATCAACCGAGGATGTGGCCTCATCCATGATTAATATTTTAGGATTGATCAACAAAGCTCTTGCAATTGATATGCGTTGGCGCTCTCCACCGGATAAGCCCTGACCTCTCTCGCCTACAAGGGAGTTGTACCCTTGGGGCAGACGAAGGATAAATTCGTGCGCGTGAGCTGCCCGGGCCGCGCTCACAATCTCCTCTCGGGTGGCACCGGGACGTCCGTAAGCAATGTTTTCAGCAATCGTGCCAAAAAATAAAAACGGCTCTTGTAAAACCAGCCCAATGTGAGACCTGTACTCTGCTAGCGTTAAGTCTCGTATATCAATACCGTCTAATTTGATAGAACCCTCTGATAGGTCGTAAAAGCGGCAAATCAAATTAACCATTGTGGACTTACCCGACCCGCTTTGGCCCACTAAACCAATCATCTCACCTGGCCTAATAAGAATAGATAAATCCTTTATCACGGCTCTATTTCCGTAGCGAAAGCCAGCGTGTTCGATCTTAATCTCCCCTATCACCTCCCCCAAGTGAAGCGGGCGCACAGGCTCTGGAACGCTGGAGACGTGGTCAAGTATCTCAAAGATCCTTTTTGCCCCAGCGGCCGCTTTTTGGGTGTTGGAGACGATACGACTCATCGAATCCAATCTGTTATAAAAGCGGCTTATGTAAGCTAAAAATGCAGTCAGCACGCCCACAGTAATATCGTGATGAGCGACTTGCCAAATTCCAAAAGCCCAAACCACCAATAACCCAACCTCGGTCATGAGTGTGACCGTTGGGGAGAACAAGGACCATAGAAAATTGATGCGGTCATTCATGTTGAGATTGAGTCGATTGGCCTCTCTAAAACGAGAGGTTTCTCGGTCCTCTTGAGCAAATGCTTTAACCACTCTGATACCCGGTATGGTGTCAGCCAACACGTTGGTCAACTCGGACCAAACACGATCAATTTTCTCAAAGCCCGTCCTTAGCCTATCCCTTACAACGTGGATCAACCAAGCGATAAAAGGCAGGGGTACCAATGTAGCTAAGGCCAGCCAAGGATCGATTGCGACCAAGATGAAGGCTGTCATCATAATCATCAAAACGTCAGTTGCAAAGTCCAGCAAGTGAAGCGACAAAAATACGCACAGCCGGTCTGTCTCACTGCCAATTCTGCTCATCAAGTCACCCGTACGCCTTCCCCCGAAATACTCAAGCGAGAGTTTAAGTAAGTGCTCGTACGCACTTGTCCTCAAATCGGCCCCGATTCTCTCGGACACCAAAGCCAAGATATAAGTCTTAGCCCATCCAAGCCCCCATGCCAAAAGTGCAGAGCCAAATAAGCCTGCCAAGTAAAGAGATACTTTATCGATATCAATTTGTTGCCCATTTTGAAACGGAATCAACACATCATCCATTAAGGGCATTGTCAGGTAGGGCGGCACAAGCGTGGCAGCCGTAGCGGCGAGAGTTAATAAAAAACCGCTTAACAACTGACCCTGATAGGGCCTTGCAAATCGCCAAAGCCGAAAAAGGCTCCAGGAAACTTGTTGCTCTGTCTGCCCAGTGCAAGTTGAGCACTCCCCCCTAAAGTCTAAGGGACCTGAGCAAGTCAAACACGCGGACGGACTTTCTACCTCGAGCTGGTTATGCTCAAGAAACGAGTCTTTTCGGTTTAGTGAAGGGGCAGTGTCATTAAAGCTCTTGCAAACTCGGTTGACCACCTGCGCAAAACCAGCCCCCTCTTGTTGGTATTTTAGGGTGTAGCGCCAATGACATAAGCGTTCATTAGCGGCCAAGACTTCTAGGTTACCGACCCCTGCAAAATCGAAATAATTAACCCTAACGTCCCTATGCAGGTCCAGTAATTGGGTAATCACAGGCGTATCCTGCTTGTTCTCAATTGCTATCAGGCGAGACTGGGTACAGATTAAAATGCCCGAGTTAAAATTTAAATTTGTATCCAAGTCAACCTGCATCCAGCCTAGAACGTTTTCTGAGGGTAATATGTTCGGCAAAACCACGGATTCCCAGTTTTTGGGCATTGAGGTCGGAGAAAAACCTAAAGATTGAGGGATCATTCGAACTTGGTAGATAAAACTAAACAGACGGCGAAACAAGGACTAAATTTTATGAAACCGAACTTGTTTCTTAAGAGGAGTGTACTGGCGCAGTTTAAATCAGATGCTTTCCTTAAACTCAATCATTTCATTGTAGCCATGTCGCTCATTAAAACTTGTTCATGCACTTCGCATTCGATTAATTAACGGCATTTTTCACTCCCAAACCGAAACTTTCACCCATGCTATTTAAAGATATCGAATTTTTGCAAATGCGCTACTTGCGCGGACCTAATTTTTGGACCTATAGACCTGTGATTGAAGCGTGGGTCGATATCGGCGAATTGGAGCAATACCCCTCGGACAAGATAGCGGGTTTTGCAAATCGTTTAGAGCAGTGGCTTCCCGGACTGATTGAGCACAGGTGTGGGGTGGGTGAAAGAGGTGGTTTCGTTCAACGCCTAAAGACCGGAACTTGGCCCGCACACATCATGGAGCACGTTGCCATCGAACTTCAAACCCTAGCTGGCATGGTAGTCGGTTTTGGAAAGGCTAGGGAAACAAGCACACCTGGTGTTTACAAAGTGGTTATACGCACCCGCCAAGAGCAGGTGGGACGCACCAGTTTGAGTGCGGCCAAGGAATTGGTGATGGCTGCCATAAACAACCTTCCCTATGACGTGAACAACACTGTCAACCTACTCAAGGCCATGGTGGACGATTTGTGCCTTGGCCCGTCCACGGCCTGTATAGTTGACGCAGCCAGTGATAGGAAAATCCCAAGCATACGCCTCACAGATGGGAATTTGGTTCAGCTAGGTTACGGGGCATTACAAAGAAGAATTTGGACCGCCGAGACGGACCGTACCAGCGCGATTGCTGAGAGCATATCAAGTGACAAAGATCTGACCAAACAGTTGCTGAGCCAATGCGGTGTACCCATCCCACAGGGGCAAATCGTCCACTCACCCGAGGAGGCCTGGGAGATTGCTCAATCCATGGGTTTACCCGTGGTCATAAAACCCAAAGACGGCAATCACGGTCGAGGGGTTGCACTCGATCTAAACACGGCCCAAGAGATTAAGGCTGCCTTTGCGGTCGCTGAGGTTGAGGGAAGCGATGTCATGGTGGAGCGCTTTATCAAAGGCGAGGAACACAGGGTCTTAGTCGTTGGCAACAAAGTAGTGGCCGTTGCCAAGGGTGAAACCGCCACCATAACCGGTGACGGTACCCACACCGTTGAAGAACTCATTGAGTCACAAATCAACAGCGACCCAAGACGCGGTGAGGAAGAGGGGTTTCCTCTGGATACCATTCGACTATCAGAGCACCTGGCTGCAGTTTTGGAGCTTCAAAGGCAAGGACTTGATGCCAAAAGTGTTCCTGCAAAAGACAGGGTCGTCATCGTTCAACGAAACGGGAACATGAGCTACGACGTGACGGACTTAATCCACCCCGACGTGGAGCAAATTGCCACCCTCGCAGCTCGCGTCATCGGACTGGATATTGCTGGCATTGACCTTGTAGCTCAAGATATCTCCAAGCCGCTAGCCCCCCAAGGCGGCGCAATCGTGGAGGTCAACGCGGGGCCAGGTTTACTAATGCACATCAAGCCCGCAGTAGGCAAGCCCCGCCCCGTTGGGCGAGCCATAGTGGATCATCTCTTTGCTCACAGCGACAGCGGACGAATCCCCTTGGTAGGTATCTCAGGTAATCAGCAGACCTGCATCCTCGCCAAGTTAGTGACTTGGTTGCTTCACCTGTCTGGGCGTCGAACGGGTCTTGCCTGCAGTGATGGCTTATATATGGATCAAAGACAGGTTCAGCAAGTAGATGCAAGAAACTTTGACCTCTCCGAGAGGATCCTGATCAACAGAGCCTTGGATGCGGCCGTATTTGAGACCACCGCGCTTCAAATTCTGAACGAAGGACTTCCCTACGACCGCTGCCAAGTGGGTGTGCTGACCAACCTTCCCCAAGACGAGGGTCTAAGCGCTCACGACATCAAAAGCGATGAACAACTCCTGGCCGTTATAAGGACTCAAATAGATTTAGTTCTACCCACGGGGGTTGGCGTAATCAATGCAGATGAAGACAATATCACCGCTTTAGCTGAGCTTTGTGACGGAGAGGTGATCTTTTATGCAAACTCCTTGCCGAACCGAGTGTTAGAGAAACATTTAGCTGATGGCAAGAGAGGCGTTTACTGCAAAGATGGACACGTGGTCATGGCTAGAGGCGATCAAGAGACTTTGTTATTCCCAGTCGACTTTAAACCCATCTCCCGCCTCATCAAAGATGAGGGACTTGAGATGTCCACCCTTTTGGCCTCTGTAGCTACGGGATGGGCACTGGATATCGCACCCCTGTTGATCAGGGCGGGACTGAAAAATTTTAGACAACAAGCAAACGCATCTGCTAGTCATCTGCCTGTAAAAACTTCGCAAAACAAAAAATCAACAAAATAACAAGGGTGAATTCTTAATGGATGTATCACGTATAAGGGCTCTTCGGGGACCCAATTTATGGACCCGTAACACAGCCGTTGAGGCGCTCGTTAGGTGTGATAGTCCCGAGGAAAAAGATCTATCAGCGGATCCGCACTTTGAGATGAAGCTGAGAAGTCTTTTTCCTGGCATTGGTCCCTTGAGAACGGATCAAAAAAATAAAGTCACTGTCGCACATGTCCTAGAGTCTGCTGCTTTGCATCTGCAAATTGAAGCGGGTTGCCCAGTGACTTTTAGTCGCACGACGAAAACTCCTGAAGACGACTTTTACCAAGTCGCAGTGGAGTACTCGGTCGAAGAGGTTGGTAAATTGGCATTAACTTTTGCCATCGATTTATGCACCTGCGCGGTCAAGGGCACAGACTTCGATCTTGATCATGCACTGCAAGAGCTCAGTGAGTTGGATGAAAATCTACGACTTGGCCCCTCCACCAATTCGATCGTCCAAGCGGCTCTCTCAAGGGGGATCCCATACAGGCGGTTGAACGACGAGAGTTTGGTGCTTTTTGGATGGGGGAGTCAACAACGAAAAATACAAGCCGCAGAAATGGACTCAACAAGTGCGATTGCGGAGTCGATTGCGCAGGACAAGGAGCTGACCAAAAAACTGCTCCACGCTGCAGGCGTACCGGTCCCTTTAG
>DAIUEA010000089.1:0-6900 GCA_036845365.1 Limnohabitans sp.
CCGAGCAGAGGCCACAGCGTTAGAAACGTTGTATTGGCGGACCTGAGATTGGTTGGCAAACTTAGATGGCATGCGTCTATTTTAGTGGATTTAGACCTGTTTTCCTAGAGAATTATGCTAAATAGTCCAGTCATAAAACCCTGATATTATAGCGGGTTACAGGGGTAGTGAAGCCCTAATTAAGGCCTTGCTTCAGCATACGAAAATGGACGAGATTATTTTTCTACAAGACTTAACCGGCCCAAACTCAAGGCAAGTAATTCCGAAAGATTATGCATTTTCTTTTCTAGACAACTTTTAGTCTTTTTAATGTCTTCGCTCCCCCCGGTCTACACTAACCTAAATGCGACAACTACCCTGACACCGGGGGATATGGTTGTAACAAGAATTCGTCAATGCTGAATCTAGAGAGTCTTACATTACTTGGATTTAATCGGATAGGATGTATGCTATACCAATTCAGTAGTTTAGAGTAGTCATTTACTTGTGCCAATCCATTGAAAAGATTAAACTATCTATTTTTCATTATCAAATTTCGGTGATTTATCAATCTGATCTTCTTCAATTGCTATAGCCTTTTTAAGGCCTTCCTCGTAACATCATCTTGGCTATTGCATTCTTAAATAGATTAATCCTGTCTATATTACTGATTTCAGGAAACAAATTATTGAGTTTATTGACCAACCAAGTCAATACCATCGAACGAGTATTAGCGTTTCAGTTTCATTCCATATTAACCATTGCTTTTTAACCATTAGTCCTGCAGGAATAATTCGAGAGAAGTCAAATCTTCTCCTGTGTGATTGGTAACATAGTCAATGACCTGCGAGATGCATATTTGAAGCAACATCATCCCAACCCTCTGTCTTCAAACGTTCCCAAGCATGAGTAATGTGTTCTGCTTTCAATTCTTGTTTTTTTCTGACATTCCAGGATTTCACATAGGAAATTGCCTCCTCAGCCGACTGGCGAGCTTTGGCCGAATCAACCATGGCCCATAGAGTAGAACTTAATAACTCCATACCATAGGCATCCTCAAACCCATCAATCAATCTTATGACTCGGTCTAAGCGCCCAAGGGATAGTACTTGATCTTGCAAAAACTTTTGAGCCTCTTCTACACCACCCGGCAATAGCTCCAATGGCTTCTCAGGCATACTTACACCGTCTCCGAACCCGGAAATAAGATGCCCCTCAACATGTCGAAGAGCCTTTTCTAAATTTGGCGAGTAAGGGCCGTATTTTCCCTTCTCATACTGAAGTCGAAGCGGCTCTCCAGCCAACTGCATAAAATACATTAACTTATGAACCTCTAATAGGCTAATAAATGGATCTATTAAACCTTGAATATAACGTTCTATGAGTAGGACCATGACAGCTCGACCATTTGTCATCCTGGGTCTGGCGGTACGAATTGGCATATCAGCCGAAGCTGGTGTTTGACCTGGCTGAAAAACCAATATCTGTACTGAAGGCAATTGTTGCAAAGATTGCTCAATAAGTGGGCGAACAACTTCCCAAGATAGTCCCCCATTTCCACAGCCCAATGGTGGAATTGCAATAGACTTTATTTGCAACGCTTTTATCGTTTCCACCAAATCAGCGAGCCCAGCTGCAACATCTTGCAAGCGACTTTTTGACCTCCAGTGACCTTTTGTTGGGAAATTAATAATCCAACGAGGTCCGCCAGCCAGTCCCCCCATATCAAACACATTCATTTTTCCAAGCTTGACATTTCCTGCGTGGGAGTCAATTTCGTATGCTTTAAACATCTGAGGAAAGGCATTCCTGAACTGCAACGCAATCCCCTTTCCCATCACACCTTCCGTGTTAACGGTGTTGACCAACGCCTCTGTTGGTGCGGTCAATAAATTTCCTGTTTTATATTCGATCATCAGAAATACCAACCTGGTTTTGTTAATACTTTGGGCAGATGTGCCGCACTAGACAGCACACCCCTAACTTGACTTTCGATGTCGGCGGTCATACAGCCTATACCGATAATACTATCCCACTTGAATTGATCCGCCACCAAAAATTCCGCTTGCTTTTGAGACGACTTGTTGTGCCACGAATTTGACTTAATTACATCCCAATCCAATTGATCCAGTCTTGCTGGGTCATTATAAAAATTTATAAAGACTAGTATTTGTAGATTAATTTATCCAAATCAGCTCTTTGTTGTCAATTGTCACATTTAATTTGTCCCGGGCGCTTGAAAATACGGCCTACATACCTCAACTGAGGATTAATTCAGACTTAATTTAGGATTCACATGAGAGTAGAGAAGTTCACCACTAAATTCCAAGAGGCTTTGAGTGATGCGCAAACGCTTGCTTTGGGCTCCGATCACGCCTACATAGAGCCGCCTCATTTAATCTTAGCCATGATTCAGCAAGAGGACGGCTCCAAATCGATTTTGCAGCGCGCGGGCGTTAATGTGGCTGGTTTAGAAAGCGCAGCACAAGCCGCTATCAAGCGTTTGCCCTCCGTTCAAGGACAAGAGCAAGTCTCTGTGGGCCGAGATTTGGTGGGCTTGTTGCAAGGGGCTGAGAAAGAGTCCATCAAACGGGGAGACCAATTTGTTGCCAGTGAGCTCTTTTTCCTGGCCCTCGCTGAGAGCAAGGGAGAGTGGGGGGAGATGGCCAAAAAACACGGACTTACCAAGATTGCATTAGAGACGGCCATCAATTCTGTTCGGGGTGGAGCCACAGTGGACAACGCACAAGCTGAGGGCCAAAGAGAATCTCTTAAGAAGTATTGTCTAGACTTAACGGCAAGAGCCAGGTCGGGCAAACTTGACCCTGTGATTGGTCGCGATGATGAGATCAGGCGAGCGATCCAAGTGCTTCAAAGGCGCACCAAAAATAACCCAGTCTTGATCGGCGAGCCTGGGGTGGGTAAGACAGCGATTGTTGAGGGCTTAGCCCAGCGAATCGTAGCCGGAGAGGTTCCGGACTCTTTAAAGGGCAAAAGAGTCCTCTCCCTTGATATGGCCGCGCTCTTGGCCGGGGCAAAATTTAGAGGCGAATTTGAGGAACGTTTAAAGTCGGTCTTGAACGAGTTGGCCAAAGACAATGGGCAGACTATTGTCTTCATAGACGAGTTGCATACCATGGTAGGTGCGGGTAAGGCAGAAGGGGCAATGGACGCTGGCAACATGCTCAAGCCTGCTCTTGCCAGAGGTGAGCTGCACTGCATGGGAGCAACTACGCTTGATGAGTACAGAAAATATATCGAAAAAGATGCAGCTCTTGAGCGCAGGTTCCAAAAAATATTGGTTGCTGAGCCAACTGTAGAGGCGACTATAGCGATACTGCGCGGATTGAAAGAAAAGTACGAGATTCACCACGGGGTTGAGATCACGGACCCCGCGATCGTCGCCGCTGCAGAGCTCTCCAATCGTTACATCACGGATCGTTTCTTGCCCGATAAGGCTATTGACTTGATTGACGAGGCTGCAGCAAAAATTAAGATTGAAATTGACTCTAAACCGGAGGAGATGGATAAATTAGATCGACGCCTCATACAACTAAAAATTGAGCGCGAAGCGGTAGGCAAAGAAAAAGACGACGCTTCCCAAAAACGACTCGCCTTAATTGAGGAGGAAATCGAGAAGCTGGGGAAAGAGGCCGCTGATTTGGAGGAGATTTGGAAGTCCGAGAAAGCCGCAGCTCAAGGGGGCGCTCAAATCAAAGAGCAGATCGATAAGTTGCGCTCTCAGATTGAGGAGTACACGAGAAAGGGAGACTTTAACAAAGTTGCTGAGATTCAGTACGGCAAACTCCCCGAGCTTGAGAAGCAATACAAAAACGCAGCAGCTCATGAGACCACAGGAGGCTCTAAGCCAGTTGTGCGGCGTTTGCTGAGGACCCAGGTGGGAGCTGAGGAGATTGCAGAGGTGGTTGCGCGGGCAACGGGCATTCCTTTGTCCAAACTCTTGCAAGGCGAGCGCGAGAAATTACTGAAAATGGAGGATCGTCTGCACAAACGTGTAGTCGGCCAGCAAGAGGCCATCAGCGCAGTTGCCAACGCCATAAGGCGCTCAAGGGCGGGTCTAGGAGACCCCAACCGCCCAACAGGATCTTTCCTCTTTTTGGGTCCAACAGGGGTGGGTAAAACTGAGCTTTGCAAAGCGCTTGCAGGATTTTTATTTGACAGCGAGGACCATTTGATTCGCTTAGATATGAGTGAGTTCATGGAGAAACACTCGGTTAGCCGTTTGATTGGTGCCCCTCCAGGGTACGTAGGGTACGATGAGGGTGGCTATTTGACAGAAGCCGTTAGGAGAAAGCCCTACAGCGTACTTTTGATGGATGAGATTGAGAAAGCTCACCCTGACGTTTTTAATGTGCTGTTACAAGTCCTTGATGATGGGCGTTTGACGGATGGACAGGGAAGGACCGTTGACTTTAAGAACACCGTCATTGTCATGACTTCCAACATCGGCTCGCCCATTATCCAAAGCATGGTGGGCCAAGACCCGCTCGAGGTTAAGGACGCCGTTTTAGAGGAGTTGAAGACTCACTTTAGACCAGAATTCCTCAACAGGATCGATGAGATCGTGGTATTTCACGCGCTCGACGCCGCTCACATCTCCAAGATTGCGGCCATACAGTTGCAGGTGCTGGTTGAGCGTTTGCATAAAATAGATCTCACCCTTGAGGTGACTCCTGGGGCTTTAGAGGAGTTGGCTAAAGTAAGCTTTGACCCGGTTTTTGGTGCCAGGCCCCTCAAGCGCGCAATCCAACAACGTATAGAGAACCCTCTGTCCAAACAGCTTTTGGAGGGTAAATTTGCCCCCAAGGACAAAATTATTGTCAGTGTGGACCCGATTTTGGCGCCGGGGGACTTTAAATTCACCAGCTCAGCTGCACCCGCTTGAGGTTTCAAAAAGCCCCAACTGGCTGGATCACGCAGGTGGGTCGCTTTTTTCCAATTCTCCTTGGATGTAACGGATTGTGTTGATGCGTTGCAGAGCCCTTGTGGACAGCTTAAAGCCGGGTTACTCAATTGCAAAGCTACGCGGATCGAGGTTTTTTTAGGGTTTTGAAGGTAGGATAGAGGCTATGAACAATTCTCATAGCTCTTTAAACTCTGCCCCTCAAAGCTCAGCGCCCATACTAAAAAGTGATTTGCAGCTCATTTCGCTGGTTGGCCTAGCGCACATGTTCAGCCATTTTGCACAACTGGTGCTCCCGCCCCTCTTTCCTTGGATCAAAGACAGTTTGGGCGTCAGCTACGCGGAACTTGGTTTTTTGATGTCCATATTCTTTGTAGTCTCTTGCACAGTTCAAGCTATCTCTGGATTTGCAGTTGATCGGTTTGGACCCAAGCCTATCTTATTTGTGGGCATGTGTTGCCTTGTGTTGGCCAATTGGGGATACGCTTTAAGCGACAGTTACACTCAAATGACTTTTTGCGCCTTTCTTGCTGGAGTCGGCAACGGCGTATTTCATCCGGTTGATTACACGTTGTTAAACCGCAAGGTCAGTGCACAGAGGATAGGGCATGCTTACAGTGTTCACGGCATAACCGGCAGCCTTGGCTGGGCGCTTGCTCCGGCTTTGATGGTGCCGATTGCGATAGCTTATTCCTGGCATGTGGCGCTATTTGCGGCAGGTACGTTTGGTTTTGCAATACTGATTTTATTGATCGCCAAGCAAAGCGAACTCGAGCTATTGCCCGTTCAGCGAGAGCAGGGGGCCCAGAGCACACAGAGCACCCAGAGTACTCAGGGCACTCTGGGTAAGGATGAGACAGCGCAGGGCACATTTGATTTCTTGAAAATTCCAGTTGTGTGGTTTTGCTTTGCTTTTTTCCTTCTTTACTCTGCCTCACTCAGCATCATCCAAGCCTACGCACCAGAGGCCGTTAGACATTTGCAGTCAGTTCCTTTATCGATCATTGCCTCGTGCTTATCTCTTTACATGGTTTGCAGTGCCGGTGGAATGTTTTTGGGTGGATTTTTAGCAAAAGACGCCGAAAGGGCTGAGCGAGTGGTTGGTTTGGCCTTTTTCATAGCGGGGTGTTTGTCTTTGAGTTTAATATTTGCGCAGTTGAGCGGCTGGCAGGTTTTGACGGTTTTTGGTTTTATGGGTTTGATCTCTGGCAGTGCAAGCCCGTCAAGGGATTTATTGGTCAAAAAAGCCGCCCCACAAAACGCGACAGGTCGTATTTACGGCGTCGTCTACTCGGGTCTAGATGTGGGGCAGGCTTTGTCGGCTTTTGTGTTTGGTGTTTTGATGGACCATCAAAACTACACTGCAGTGATACTTGGACTCAGTATTTTGCAGTCCATACTGGTACTGGGTGCGTTGAATGTGAGGCGCGCTCGGAGAGCAACTACTAAATTTGCAAATGCGTGAGCAGTCACATCCTTCGATGAAAGCTGTTACGGGCTTTCATTGAGTTGCATTAAGTTGCATTAAGTTGCAATGATTTAGGTTGAGTAAATTTTATTTTAATTCATCATTTTTTTATGAAAAAGACCGACAACACATCCGATAACACTTCTGTCAATACATCCGTCAACGCAGAGCATAAACACCAAATAGCAGGCCATTTGTTGGTTGAATGTTTAGTCCAACAAGGAGTAAAGCACGTCTTTGGAGTTCCGGGTGAGAGCTTCTTAGCGGTGCTTGATGGATTCCATGCCTATTCAAATCAGATTGAGTTTGTGATTTGCCGTCAAGAGGGGGGTGCCGCTTTTATGGCAGAGGCAACGGGCAAACTAACCCAAAGACCCGGTGTTTGTATGGTCACCAGAGGTCCTGGTGCAACAAATGCTTCAATCGGCGTTCACGCCGCATTTCAAGACAGCACGCCTATGGTTTTATTTGTGGGCGATGTGGGCAGTGACTTTAGAAACCGAGAGGCTTTTCAAGAGCTTGATTACTC
>DAIUEA010000089.1:6910-7228 GCA_036845365.1 Limnohabitans sp.
TACTCCAGTTTTTTTGGGCCCAGCACGGGTGGCATGAGCAAGAGGGTAGAGCGCGTAGATGACCCTGAGCGGATTCCTGAGTACGTGGCTCGTGCTTTTGCAACTGCGATGAATGGACGCCCCGGCCCCGTTGTCGTGGTTCTTCCAGAGGACATGTTGACTAAAATGGTTCATGCCAGGCCAGTGCCAAGGATTGAGGCCGTGCAGGCCTGGAGTGATCCAGGGGCGCTCAGGACGCTTCGTGAGATGTTGCTTGCCTCCAAGAGGCCGTTTGTGATTGCGGGTGGGGGTGGTTGGACCCCGCAGGCTGCACAAGCC
>DAIUEA010000090.1:0-7213 GCA_036845365.1 Limnohabitans sp.
CCACCATATCGTGCACTCTCGTGATAGGCAAAGAGGGGGAGCTCACCGAGAACGTTAAGATGGGAGCGTCAGAGGGGTTTATTTTGCTGTAGACGGGAGGGGTAGGTAAATCGGTTGGAAGTAAGGTCGTACTGGCATTGATTGCAGCTTGCACTTGTTGCTCTGCCACATCAAGGCCCATATTGAGGGAGAACCTAAGGACAATTGTTGAGGCACCTCCCGAGCTAGTTGAGCTCATCTGGTCCAGGCCTGGCATTTGACCAAACTGACGCTCAAGGGGAGCGGTGATGGAGGACGTAATCACTTGGGGGCTGGCGCCCGGGTACAGGGTGCTTACTTGAATGGTTGGGTAATCTATCTGAGGTAAAGAAGATACGGGCAGTAACTGGTAGGCCAATAGGCCAGACAAAAGAATGGCCACCATCAAAAGCGAGGTCGCAACAGGGCGAAGAATAAAGAGGCGTGAAAAATTCATGAGCCGCGCTTATTCGCCCTGACCTTCTCTTCGGCGTTCACGCATTTTTTGAAAAAAAGCTCGCCGCTCCTCATCACTCATAGCCTTGACTTTGTCCACAACTTCGGGAGGCAATCGGTCCATCCATTTAGGCCTCTCATTGCCCGTTTCTGGTTTGGAGCTCGCCTCTGGTTTGGAGCTCGCCTCTGGCTTGGAGCTCGCCTCTGATTTAGAGCTAGCCTCTGATTTGGTGTCCGCTTGCTTTTTAGAGCCTGGGCCCCCGGCGTCCTTTGGGGGATTTGTTTGCGCAGGCGCGGCTCCATTTGCAGCATTAGTAGCATTTCCAGCATTGGCTTCATTTGTTCTCACAACCTCCACCTTACTTTTATCCCTAAGCCTATCGGCCCCATCAATCACAACCTTTTCCCCGTCCTTTAACTCCCCCTCTACGCCTTGCAAGTCCCCGTCCAAGGCAAGTAACTTAACGCCGCGAGTTATAACCGTGCTGTCCTCCTTGATCACGTACACAAACGTGCCGATTGCACCTCTTTGAATTGCTGAGCTAGGGACAGTTAATACATTTTTTAAAACATCCAACTGAAGCTTAATATTGACAAACTGATTAGGAAACAGTAACTCATCTTTGTTGTCCAACAAAGCTTTTAGCTTTAATGTGCCAGTGCTTGGGTCTATAGCGTTATCTGCAAAGGAGACTCTGCCCGTACCCAAAATGCGCTGCGTCTGAGCATCCCACACCTGCACCGGCAAGGGCTCTTTTTTACGCAACTTGATTTGAATACTTGGAACATATTTCTCGGGCACTGCAAACACAGCTGAGATGGGTTGGAACTGAGTAATACTCACAATTCCATTTGGATCGCTTGATCTAACCAAACTACCAAGCTCTACTTGCTTTAAGCCAAGTCGTCCAGAAATAGGTGCGACCACATGGGCAAAGGAGATTTGCAGACGTGCATTATCTAATGCGCCTTGGTCCGCGAGCACGCTTCCTTTGAGTTGGCGCACCAACGCCTCTTGTGTGTCGACTTGTTGCACCGCAATTGCGTCCTTGGAGAGTAGATCTTTGTAGCGTTGTAGATCAATTAAAGCGTTTTTATATTGGGCGTTATCCCGGTCAAATTGACCCTGCGCCAAAGTCAATTGAATCTCTAGGCTTTGCGTGTCCAAGTCCACCAACAGTTGACCGGCTTTAACTATTTCGCCTTCCCGAAAGTGAATCGCTTTTAGTTCAGCGTCCACCTTGGCTCTAACGGTTGCAGTGTTTAAAGCGGTCATGGTTCCAAGCGCACTCACGCTGACCCGGATGTCTTGTACTTTGACAACACCGGCGCTGACGGATTGCACTCTGCCTGGCCCCATCCCCTGCCACTGTCCAGAGCCTGTGCCCTTTGAGCCCCAACCTAAAAACCCACTTGGTGCACTTGGGAAGTAACTGGGGAGTAGGTCAGCGCGGTAAAACCACACACCTGCTGCGAGACAAATAACCAGCAAAAGGCAGGATGCAACAATCTTTTTTTTCATGCTAAAAATAAATATTTTTGTAATTGAGCTTGTAAGCTTTTCAGTTTTACCGTTTTTTCTTTATAAAGGCTGACACCCTATGCATCATATACAAGCAATACAACTGGATTGTGAAGTTTCATCAAATATAGATTTAAAGATTAAACCTATTGCATTAAAGCTAGAGTCAATAATGGTTATAAAAGACAAGAATTTATCAAGAATTTCAAACGAATTTAGAGATTAACTCCAACACCACGCTTAACAAAAAAGCCGAGGTAAGCGGGAGACTCCATACTCTTTTAAATAAGATGAATCTTAAATCTCCCGGTAATTTGCCGAATCTAGTTCGGCTTAGCCAGGGGCCGAAATACTGAACTAAAACCATCGCAATTATGATCAAAAGTAACCATCTAAGCATTTTTTACAAACCTGACATATGTATTACAAGTGTGATTTGTATATCTTAGGTGAATTCGCCCAAAAACTTAAGATCCCCATGATCTTTAGAGGTCAAAGTGTATGGGTTCTGTCACCTATTGCGCATCCTAGCGGATCCCAACTCACTCCAACCCCCAAAATGAGCACTTTAAAGAGTTCGCCCATTTCATGCTCATGAATTACTTTGAGTGCGTTGGCCCGCTCGCTCATATCAGCATCGACTAAAGCGTCTAAAAATCCGGTGTTCAAGAGAAAATTCGCCTGACTTGTGTAACCCAGCACATTTGCCCCAGCCTCTTGAGCGGCGAGTGCAACGCCCGTAAAGTCTACATGGGCCGTAATATCTTTGTGTCCCACCAACACCAGCGGGTTATCGTCTGCAGTATGGCGCAGGTGGCACATCAAAGTGCCCATGTGCCTTTGGGGATGGTAGTACTCTGCTTCAGGGAAACCGTAGTCTAGAAAAATAATGGCCCCTTTTGACTTTTCCTTTGCTCCTGATTCATTCCCTGATTCAGTAAGTCGCTCACCCTGCATGCGTTGGACCAAAGTCTGTACAAAGGCCTCAGCCTGGGGATGGATCTCAGTCAAATAGTCCCCCGTAAATCCCTCCTCGCAGGGGGGGCGAAGCGAGGTCTCTCGCCCTTCCCACTGAAAGGCACCATTTCCGCCCTCGTCTTGCCTCCAACAAACCCCCTGCTCGTACCAGACCCCGTGCACTCTTTTAAGCACATTGACTGGGAGCGCGTCTAAGATTTCATTACCAATGACAACACCCCTCATAAAGTGGGGCAACTCACTGACCCAACGGACTTTGTCAGCGTAAGCGCTCAAGCGCTTGCGTTGTCTGGCTTGTAACGCCCCTGAGAGCTCGACTAAGTTATATTTAGAAACCTTTGACCCCAAAGACTGCAAAAGTTGAGCGGCCAACTCGCCCGTACCCGGGCCAAACTCCCAGACCTCGTCAGTTTGCGTCTGCTCCAAAGCTTCACCCACGGACACCGATAAAGCTCGCCCAAATGCCGCAGTCAGCTCAGGTGCGGTCACAAAGTCGCTTTGCGTTGAAGCAGAGTCTCCAATTTGCTGGCTCTGAGCGCTGTAATATCCTGATACAGGGTCGTAAAGGGCTAGAGACATAAACCGCGCAAAATCGATCCACCCACCCGCTTCATCAATAACACGACGAATTGACGCTTCTAACTCTAATTTAAGGGGTACTTTAAGACCTGAGTGCGCCAAAGGATTCAAAAGTTTGTGAGAATGCAAGTTGTATTTATCCTTTCTTTAAATTGGGCAATTAGTGTTATGGCATCTTGGGTTTTAGTAACGGGTGGCGCCACACGTTTGGGGCGCGAAATTGGACTTGCTTTTGCTGAGGCAGGTTGGAACCTGCTGTGTCATTATCGCCATTCAAAAACGCAGGCTGAGTCGGTTTGCCAGGAGGCTTTTAGACTTGGCGTACAAGCTGAGTGTATACAAGCAGAGCTGGAAACGGACGGGGGATGCAAAGATCTCTTTGATGCTTGCACGCACACTGCCGTGCAAGATTTAACTTGCATCGTCAACAATGCATCATTATTCATTCCTGACGCAGGCTCTGATTTTGAGGAAAACACAGCCCTCTCCCAAATCAAGGTTAACTTAATGGCGCCGATGAGACTCGGTAAATGGATGCATCAATATCAATCCAAGCTTCAAAAACAAAATAGTTCTACACCTAGTTTAGTTCACATTTTGGACCAAAAGGTATTTAACCTAAATCCTGACTATTTCTCCTACACCACCTCCAAACTAGCGCTCGAGCGATTGGTCGCGCTTCAAGCTCAGTCTTTTGCGCCAACGCTTAGGATCAACGCAGTCGCCCCTGGTCTTCTTTATCCAAGTGGACCCCAAAATTTAGAGAATTTTAAGCTCGCCGCAAATGCCAATTTGCTTCGCCGCCCCATCTCTCCTTATGAAGTCGCCAAGAGCGTGCTGTTTTTAGCCAGCAACCCATGCATCACCGGGACAACGCTTAAAGTGGATAATGGCCAGCATTTGATTCCAACTGAGAGAGATATTATGTTTGTTGTAGAGGAACTTATGAGTGCGCAACATGTTCAGTGAAACCAGAGAATGGGCACTCATGAGCGAGTGTCGTCTGCTCTTTCTAAAAGGCTTTGAGGTAAACGCACGAATCGGCATCCACGATTTTGAATTGAGAGCCCCTCAAAGACTTTTAATCGATGTGGAGTTATACGTTGCACTCCAAGAAAGTACCCCAAACGCAGACCATATTAGTGAGGTGGTGGATTATGATTTTATACGCCAAGTCATCTTAAAGAGGATTGAGTTGGGCCACATAAATTTGCAAGAAACTCTTGTCGATGATGTGCTCAAAGAGCTCCTTTTGCATGAGGGCGTGAGAGCTGCCCGAGTCAGCTCCAGCAAACCCGATGTGTACCCAGACTGTGCAAGCGTGGGCGTGCAGGTGTTCAAATGCAAACCCTAAAAATGCAAACCTTTAAAATACAAAGCGTAAAGAGGATGGATGATGCTTAGCAAAGGTAACCAAACTTTAAGCCTCAAGGGCCTGCGCTTTGATGCCAACCTTGGTATCCTAGAGCATGAGAAATTAACGCCTCAACCCATCCAAGTTGACGCAGAGCTGAACTTGGGTACACAACCCCTTATGCCCCCTGATGATGAGATTTTGCAGGTCCTAGATTACCGCAAGGTAAGACAAATCATCATCAACGAGTGTACTGCGGTACATGTTAATTTACTGGAAAGTTTGATTGGTAAATTAGCGCTCAGGCTCATGCAGCTGAACGGGGTTATCGGAGTAAGAGTGAAAATAGCGAAATTAGAAATCTTCAACGACTGCGAAGTCGCAATCAGCATAGAAACGGGACAGTGGTGAGCACAATTGAATAATTTAGAAGTTTTAAATAATCCCATGCATGAGGACTGCAGCGCAAAGAGCTCTAACTCTGGCTCGGCTGAATCGGTTAAGTGGGCTGAATCCTTACTCTTGCACCCGTTTGAGGACAGCGAACTAGAAAGCCCCACAGGCGCGCGAACCATTAAAGAGCGGGAAGCTCACAAGCTAGAGAAAAGACTGTGCCGCTTGATGGGTCAAGCCATCGTTGAGTACCACATGATTGAGCAGGGCGATAAAGTTATGGTATGCGTGTCTGGGGGCAAGGACAGTTATGCGCTCTTAGACATTTTGATTAAATTACAAAAAAGAGCGCCGATCGACTTTGAGATTGTGGCAGTCAATTTAGACCAAAAACAGCCCGGCTTTCCTGCCGACGTGCTCCCTCGTTACCTGGCCTCTTTAGGGGTTGATTTTCATATTGAAAACCAAGACACCTACTCCATCGTCAAAGACAAAATCCCCGAGGGAAAGACCATGTGTAGTCTTTGCAGTCGATTACGAAGGGGCATTTTGTACCGTGTAGCCGATGAGCTTGGGGCAACCAAAATCGCACTCGGTCACCACAGAGATGACATGCTACAAACCTTTTTCTTGAACATGTTCTTTGGAGCTAAATTAAAAACAATGCCCCCTAAGCTAGTAAGCGACGATGGTCGCCACGTCGTGATTCGCCCCCTTGCCTATGTGCCTGAGCACGATCTTATAGATTGGTCTGCACACAAAGAGTTTCCAATCATTCCCTGCACACTTTGTGGGAGTCAAGAAAACTTACAACGAAAAGTGGTTGGTAATATGCTGAGGGAGTGGGAGAAGAAATTCCCTGGAAGAGTGCAAAACATCTTCCGCTCCATGCAAAACATTGCACCCTCTCACCTTATGGACCGCAATTTATATGATTTTAAAAAGGTACAAGCAACCGGTGTGAGCACCCCTAGTGGAGACACACTCTTTGACGAACAGGAGTTCAAAGTTGCAAGTAGCTTAGACGCATTTGCCATCAAGCTCGAGTCGTAAAGAGGGAATTCCGACACACTCAATAAAGAGGCCTCCGCATAGGAGGCCTCTTTCACTTTTAACAACAGATCTTAATTGCTTAGTATCTATATTTTTATTTTTGCTTTTTATAGGCAATCACTTTTTGCGTTTGGTGGCCAAGCCCATCTATGCCAAGCGTCATCACATCTCCTGCCTTTAAAAACACGGGAGCTGGTTTGCCGTTGACTTTCACGCCCATACCCACTCCAGGCGGAGTACCTGTTGTAATGATATCGCCGGGATAAAGCGTCATAAACTGACTGGTGTAGCTGATTAACTTGGCTACATTAAAAATCATGGTCTTGGTGTTGCCCGTTTGCATGCGCGTACCATTTAAATCCATCCACATGTTTAGCTTTTGTGGATTTGGAATCTCATCCTTGGTCACCAACCATGGGCCAATCGGTCCAAAAGTATCGCACCCCTTTCCCTTGTCCCATGTACCGCCGCGCTCGATTTGGTACTCGCGCTCGCTCACGTCGTTAATCGTACAGTAGCCGGCCACATAGTCGAGCGCACTTTTTAAAGATACATATGACGCTTTGGTGCCAATCACAACACCCAGCTCAACTTCCCAATCGCTTTTCACAGAGCCCTTGGGCAGCATCACCTCATCATCTGGTCCTTGGATACAGCTGGTTGGTTTTTGGAAAATAATCGGCTCTTTAGGCAAAGGCATACCCGCCTCAGCCGCGTGATCCGCGTAGTTCAACCCTATGGCGACAAATTTGCCGCTGCCAGTGAACGGGCAACCCAAGCGGGGTGTGCCGCGAACCAAGGGCAGTTTAGCGGGATTGAGTTTGGCAAGTTTATTCAACACTTTGTCATCTAACTGATCC
>DAIUEA010000091.1:0-1685 GCA_036845365.1 Limnohabitans sp.
ATTTCTCAACGTGGGTAGCGCTCATCGTACGCAGGTAATAGGTTGTTTTCAGGCCGCGCAGCCAAGCCAGTTTGTAAGTTTCATCTAGTTTTTTACCAGACGCGCCAGCCATATAAATGTTCAAAGACTGAGCTTGGTCGATCCATTTCTGTCTTCTTGCGGCAGCCTCTACCAACCACTTGGTCTCGACTTCAAATGCGGTTGCATAAAGCAATTTAATACTCTCCGGTACCCGGTCAATGGGGCGCAGTGAGCCGTCAAAGTGTTTCAGATCCATGACCATCACATCATCCCAAAGTCCCAAGCGCTTGAGGTCACGCACTAAGTAAGAGTTGATGATTGTGAATTCGCCGGACAAGTTTGACTTCACCGACAAGTTGCCAAAACAAGGCTCAATTGAGGCGTCAACGCCGATGATATTAGAGATGGTGGCTGTTGGCGCAATGGCGACACAGTTGGAGTTGCGCATGCCGTCTTTGGCGATTTTCTTTCTCAAACTCTCCCAGTCAAGAGTTTGAGTGCGGTCAACCTCAACGTATCCGCCCCGCTCACGCTCGAGTAAATCCAGCGTATCTAGAGGAAGGATGCCTTTGTCCCACAAAGAGCCCTTGTAAGAGGAGTAAGCTCCACGCTCTTTTGCAAGTTCCGTAGAAGCCCAATAAGCGTGGTAGCAAATTGCCTCCATTGAGCGGTCGGCAAACTCCACAGCCTCTTGAGAGGCGTAGGGGATCCTCATCTCATAAAGCGCATCTTGAAAAGCCATCAAACCCAGTCCAACAGGGCGGTGGCGGACGTTTGAATCACGAGCTTTTTTAACAGCGTAGTAGTTGATATCAATCACGTTGTCCAACATCCTCATCGCAGTAATGATGGTTTTTTGGAGTTTCTCGTGGTCAATGATCTTTCCGTTGGGGCCGTCTTTGAGGTGGTGCAGCAAATTGACCGATCCCAAGTTACAAACGGCTGTCTCTGTGTCACTTGTGTTGAGCGTGATTTCAGTGCACAAGTTGGATGAGTGAACCACACCGACGTGTTGCTGGGGTGAGCGTACATTGCACGGATCTTTAAATGTGATCCAAGGGTGTCCCGTCTCAAAGAGCATGGAGAGCATCTTTCTCCACAAATCGGCAGCTGGCAGTGTCTTGCTGGGTTTGAGTTCTCCGGAGCGTGCGAGCTCCTCATATTTGTTGTATGCCTGCTCAAATGCAACGCCGTATTTGTCATGCAAATCAGGAACGTCTGAGGGTGAGAAAAGTGTCCAAGTCCCTTTCTCCATCACACGGCGCATGAAAAGGTCAGGAATCCAATTGGCTGTGTTCATGTCGTGCGTGCGGCGACGGTCGTCACCCGTGTTTTTACGCAACTCCAAAAACTCCTCTATGTCCAAGTGCCATGTCTCTAAGTAGGTGCAAACAGCTCCCTTGCGTTTTCCGCCTTGGTTGACCGCGACAGCCGTGTCGTTGACCACCTTTAAGAAAGGTACGACACCTTGAGACTCACCGTTGGTGCCTTTAATGTGTGAGCCTAAAGCGCGAACCCTAGACCAATCGTTACCAAGTCCGCCTGCGAACTTGGATAAAAGAGCGTTTTCTTTGATCGACTCGTAAATTCCGTCTAAGTCATCAGGCACGGTCGTTAAATAACAACTTGAGAGTTGCGAGCGCAGCGTGCCGCTGTTAAATAAA
>DAIUEA010000091.1:1695-6371 GCA_036845365.1 Limnohabitans sp.
CTCGTAAAACTCAATCGCTCTTGCCTCTCGGTCAATTTCATCAAGCGATAAACCCATTGCGACACGCATAAAGAAGGACTGGGGAAGCTCGATTCGTTGCTTGCGCACGTGCAAGAAGTAGCGGTCATAAAGTGTTTGTAGACCTAAATAGTCAAACTGAAGGTCACGCTCAGCTTTAAGGGCTTTGGCCAAGCGAGGCAAGTCAAACTGCCCAAGGCGCTCATCAAGCAAATCGTTTTCAATCGCTTTTGCAATAAACTGAGGGAAGTACTCCACATATTGAGCACCTCGCTGCTCAGGTGGGACCTCCCGACCAAAGACCTCTTTGGCAATCGTATGCATCAAAAGACGAGCAGTTGCGTAGGTGTAATCCGGATCCTTTTCGATCAATGTTCTTGATGCCAAAATCGAGGCTTTGTATACCTCCTCAATCGGCACGCCGTCATATAAATTTCTAAGCGTCTCGTTCATAATGGGCTCTGCACTGACATCAGCGCTCAGGCCCTCACAGGCAGAAACCATAAGGGCTTTGAGTCGGTCCATGTCAAGGGCAATTCGTTGACCACCATCTAAAACATGCAATACAGGGTGAGCGGGTTTGACAGTCTCTTTTTGTACTGAGCGTTCCTGAGTGCGTCGCTCTCTGTACAAAACGTAAGCTCTTGCGATCTCATGGTGTCCACCGCGCATCAGTCCAAGCTCAACGTGGTCTTGTACGTCTTCTATGTGAAATGTGCCGCCTCCAGGGCGCGAGCGCATCAAAGCGCGCATAACGGTCTGAGTTAAAGCCTCCACGGTCTCTCTCACGCTTGCAGAGGCAGCCCCTTGGGTGCCGTGCACGGCCAAGAAAGCTTTCATCATCGCTACAGCAATTTTGCTTGGCTCAAAGGGAACAACTGCGCCGTTGCGACGAATGATCTGGTACTGCGCTAAGCCGTTGCCCGGATTGTATAAATGCACGGAACTTAGATTAACGTCTGAGAGTAGATTACTTTGGGAAGATCCAACCGAAGTAGAAGCTATTTGCATATGATTAAAACACCTTTTGTTTTTGTAAATCGTCGCCAGACAGACGTTTGAGATGCAAAAGTCTACCGGAAATTGGAAAATGGATTTGGATGGCCCCACACTATATCTGGGGTCCTCGTAGTTTACTAGACACTAGGGGTAGTGTGTTGCAGTATTTTGACTATTTTTCAAAAATAATTATTTGTACCCATTTAAACCGCATCTGAGCTCATCTTTAAGGTCGGAATTGGGACTTGCTTATAAAGCTCATGAACACTGGATTTTTTTAATTACAGAGTGATTAAATGCGGGTTTGCAAAGATTTTGTCTCGCACAGTCAAGAAAATTCATCCTTTAGAGTGCTTGTCCACAGGATGCGCACATATTTTCTGGGGCCAACCGACATTTTTGAATACGGGTTTATCTGGTTGGGGGGTTTAAGTTGTCGAGCTAAAAAAAGTTTTGAATCGTGCAAACACAGCTTTTTATTGCTCTGTCAGCCCCGAGTTTGATGAAAAAAAGAATCGGACAGGCCTAAACTTCTTTGCAAATAGCTCCAGTAAAACCCGCTTCCAGGGTCTTTTTTTCGACCAGGGGATATGTGCTCGTGACCCGCAAAGTGCATCACCGGGTATTCACCAATAAGGCTTGAGCAAAGAGCGCTGAGGGTTTCGTATTGGCCAGGCTCGAATGTGCCCGCCCACTCGGCGCCTTCGAGTTCGATGCCGATGGAGAAATCGTTGCAATTTTCTTTGCCTTGAAATGTGGACTCTCCAGCGTGCCAGGCCCGGTCTTTGCAACTTACGAATTGAATGAGATCTGAATTTCTTTTGATCAAGAAATGGGCAGACACTTGTACGCCCAATAGACCCTGGAAGTAGGGGTGCTCGCTGTGGTTCAGTTGGTTGCAAAAAAACCGCTCAATGTGGTCGGAACCAAACTGATTGGGGGGCAAACTGATGGAGTGAATTACGATCAGTTGTGCTTTGCAGTTGGCCGGTCTTGCCCCAAAGTTAGGAGAGTGCACGTGTTTTGCAAATCGGTACCAACCGTCTGTCCAAAGCTTAGATTCTGTGGGGTGCATTAAATGTTCTCTTTTGCCTTTAGGTGAGCTGAGCAGCAGTAAGAGCCTTGCCTCCCCGCAAAAGCATCAGTTTTGGGGAAATGTACGCCGCACTCATCACATCTAATCATGATTTGAGGGTTTGAATTGGGGAAGTCTTTGCTGAGCGAATCACTGCTTTGCCGTTGGCGGCGAATGTAGCTAAAAACAAAATAAACAATAACCAGTAGGACTAAGTATTTCACAAAACTCTATCCAAAATAACCTCAAGTACAAACCGAGAGCCAATATAAGACAATAAAAGAAGGGCTGCGCTTACGTAAAGTATTCTGGAGGCGATCGCACCGCGCCAGCCTAGTTTATTCCTACCCAACAAAAGAGTCCCTGTGGTGATCCAAGATAGCACTGCAAAGACAGTTTTGTGATCAAATTTGAGCGCGTGAGCAGGCCCGTACAGCTCATCTGCAAACCAAATTCCAGCAATCAATGTGGCTGTGAGCAGAATAAAACCGGACTTGACAAATCTAAATGTGAGTCTCTCAAGCGTTAAAAGGGGAAGACCTGTTTGGTTGTCGAGCGCTAGGCGCATTTTTTTCTCTGCCCGCTGCATAAGGGCAGCATGCACCACAGCGACTGCAAACAAGCCGTAGGACGCCATACCAAACATCCAGTGCAAAGGCAGCCAAGGCGAAGACTGAAGGTGCAAGGGGTGCCCAGCAAATGCTAAGCTTAAGATGACGCTAAAAGTGCCCAGTGCAGCCAACCCCCCGTGCACTCGCAGCTGCGGAATCTTCCAGTGCTCAAGGGTATAAATCACAAGAACAAGCCACGTCGTGGCCGACAATGCGGGCGCAAAACCAAATTGTGGTTGTCCGTGCTCGCCGAACATGCTGCTCACAATGCCCAGTGCGTGAAAAAAAGCGCCAAGGATAAGTACTTTTAGTCCAACCGTCTCATCATCTCTGCGAACCCAAAGCGCACCGACCGCGTAGGTAAGCGCCGCTAAAAGATTTGTGACCAAGCAAAAGGTCGGTAGAAGGGTTAGGTTCATATGGATTATTTTAACTACAACGTCTCGTAGTTAATCATCTGATTGGGTTGGTGTTTTTGAAATAGTCCATGAACCGAGCCAACTCTTGGGTGGCCTGCAAGGTCACGCCGTTATAAAGCGAGGCCCTGACTCCTGCAATCGATCTGTGACCCTCCAAACCCGAGAATCCGTGGTGCAGTGACTGCTTTATAAAAGCTGACTCCAGGGCAGGGGTCTCGAGTCTAAAGGTAACATTCATCAAAGAGCGATTTGAGATATGCGCTGCGCTCCTATAAAAACCCTGGCTTTGGTCAATTTGCGCATATAAAAGATCTGCCTTTTGCTGGTTCAATTCACCCATCTGAGTAAGCCCTCCTATTTCTATTTCTAGCCACTTTGTAATTAAATTCACCACGTAAATGGCAAACACGGGCGGGGTGTTGAAATTCGAGTGCGCTTTGGCATGGACGCGGTAGTCTAAAAAAGCAGGAAACTCCCCTGGCATTGAGCTGAGCATGCTGTCTTTAATCACCACAACGGTGACTCCTGCTGGGCCGAGGTTTTTTTGAGCGTGCGCGTAAATGAGCGAAAACTCTTGAGCTTGAAGGGGTGCAGACAAAAAGTCAGACGACATATCGCAAATCCGGGGCACTGTGGGCAGGCCCATTAGCTCTTTAAACTGTAGGCCTTCAACAGTTTCATTCGATACGTAATGAAAATAAGAAGCAGTTGGACTCAACTCCAAATCTTGGTTCTTGGGTAATTGTGAGTAGCAATGTTTTTTGCCGCTCCAAACCACTTTGGGTAGGGTGTTTAAATGAGCACTTGCGTCCTTTATGGACTGGGCGCCTTCAATGGCTTTGCCGCTCCAGTACCCAGTGTCCAAATACTCAGCCGGGCGGTTCGGGTCTCGGTCAAAAGCAGTAGAAATGGTTGCGAATTGTTGAGTCGCTCCGCCTTGCAAAAAAAGCACCTTGTAATCGTTTTTTAGGGACAACAATCTTTTGATACGCTCCTCGGTGTCCAAGACCAAATCCGTGAACCATTTGGAGCGGTGACTGATGCCTAATATTGATAGACCTACCTCAGGAACTGCTTGGATGGCTTGTTGAACCTGCACCAAAACAGGCTCAGGCAAAGCTCCTGGTCCGCCGGAGAAGTTCAGCAAATTTTGTTTGTGAGGGTGCAAAGGAGTTATGTGGTTCAATGGGTATAAAAGTTTACAGGTTCAAAGTTTAAAAGGTTTAGATGACCAAAAGGCTCAAGGAATTCAAACTAGAGTGGCATCATGTGTCTAATATTTAGGTTTTGTGCCCAGCAAGACTGCTTTGAGTGTATTACTATTGAAACTTGACCCCTTTTTTGGATGCGCACTATCTGTTCATAGTCTGTCTATCGCTCTTGCATCCAAATTGAACTCAGGTCCAATCTTATGGACTCGAGGTTAAAATGGGTTTCTTATATTTAGGCTTCAAGGTATTGTATTTTTGCCTAATCTCCATTAACTCGGAACACTCACTCAATGGCCAGTTTACTCACCGACAAGCTCTCAGGTTTAATTAAACACATCAGCGG
>DAIUEA010000091.1:6381-7210 GCA_036845365.1 Limnohabitans sp.
TCTAATGTGTCGGAGATGCTGCGCGAGGTCCGCATTGCGCTGATTGAGGCGGATGTGGCTTTGCCAGTTATCAAAGACTTCATCGCCAGGGTGAAGGAAAAGGCTTTAGGCCAAGAGGTCATCAGCTCTTTAAAGCCTGGACAAGTTTTGGTGAGCATTGTTCAAAAAGAACTTGCTGCAACCATGGGAGAAGGCGTATCAGACATTAACCTAGCTGCTCAACCCCCTGCTGTTATCTTGATGGCTGGATTACAGGGAGCAGGTAAAACCACCACAACCGCTAAATTGGCCAAACATTTAATGACCAAGCGGGGTAAGAAGGTATTGACGGTGTCTACCGATATTTACCGCCCCGCAGCGATTGAGCAGCTTCGAACGGTGACTGCGCAAGCAGGAGCCCAGTGGTTTGAGAGCACTTGCGATCAGCGGCCCGTCGATATTGCGCTCGCCGCATTAGATTTCGCCAAAAAACATTACTTTGATGTCCTTCTCATTGATACCGCTGGACGCCTGGGTATCGATGAGATTTTGATGAAAGAGATCATTGACCTTCACGCTGCTGTTAAGCCAGTGGAAACGCTTTTTGTGGTCGACGCGATGTTAGGTCAAGACGCAGCCAATACGGCCAAAGCGTTCAATGATGCTTTGCCTTTAACGGGCATTGTGCTGTCCAAACTCGACGGCGACTCAAGGGGAGGGGCGGCCCTGTCTGTGAGACAAATCACGGGGGCGCCTTTGAAGTTTGCCGGCACCAGCGAAAAAATTGATGGATTAGAGGTCTTTGACGCAGAAAGACATGCGGGACGAGTGCTTGGAATGGGGGATATCG
>DAIUEA010000092.1:0-7206 GCA_036845365.1 Limnohabitans sp.
CTGATCTTTAAAAAGATACATACCTGAGCAATTTACCTAAGTTTTAATGTTGATAAACCCACTAAGCACAAAAGCATAGTGATGATCCAAAAGCGCACTACAACCTGAGTTTCTTTCCAACCGCTTTTCTCAAAGTGATGATGCAAGGGCGCCATTCGCAAAATTCTTATGCCCTCGCCGTACTTTCTTTTGGTGTACTTAAAGTAACCCACTTGGATGATCACCGAGAGAGCTTCTACAACGAAAATACCGCCCATAATAAAAAGTACGATCTCTTGACGCACAATCACAGCGATCGTGCCAAGTGCCCCGCCGAGGGCGAGTGCACCCACATCTCCCATAAAGACCTGAGCGGGAAATGTATTGAACCAAAGAAACGCTAAACCCGATCCGGCCATTGCAGCGCAAAAGACCATCAACTCCCCCGATCCTGAGATGTGAGGGAGCAACAGATATTTAGAATAAACAGCACTCCCCGTCACGTATGCGAACACGCCAAGGGCGGAGCCAACCATTACAACGGTCATGATCGCGAGTCCGTCTAACCCGTCCGTTAGGTTGACAGCGTTGCTCGATCCAACAATTACCAAGTAAGTCAGCACCACAAACCCCAGCACACCAAGTGGGTAACTTACCTCCTTAAAAAAAGGCAATAAAAGACCCGCTTTAGGCGGCAAACTTACGTCAAAACCAGACTGAACCCAAGTGATAAAGAGCTCAAACACTCTGTAATTGGAATTCTCGGAAATACTAAACACCAAACAAACTGCAGCAACTAAACCTATCAACGATTGCCATAAATATTTTTCACGCGATGGCATCCCTTCAGGATTTTTTTCAACCACTTTGCGCCAGTCATCTGCCCAGCCAATCAGACCAAATCCAAACGTCACAATTAACACAATCCATATAAAACGGTTTGTTAAATCGGCCCATAAAAGTGTGGATGAAAAAATTCCAATTAATATCAACACTCCACCCATCGTGGGGGTGCCGCTCTTGCTCAAGTGCTCTTGCACTCCGTACTCACGGATCGGCTGCCCAATTTTTAATGCAGTCAGTTTCCTGATCACAAAGGGGCCTGCGATCAATCCAATCAATAAAGCAGTCATCGCACCCATCACAGCTCTAAAGGTGATGTATTGAAAGACACGAAAGAAACCTAAATCGGGAGATAAGTTTTGTAGCCAAATGGCAAGATTCAAGAGCATGCGCCCTCCTCAAGGTGAGCACTCTTCAGCGCATTTGAAATAGAATTTACGTCCGCATTTTCTTCCGCATTTACTTGTGCACTCGGAATTGAAATAGAACTCAGCGTAACTAATTTTTCTAATTCATTTACAAAGTTCTCCATTTTCATGAAGCGCGAGCCTTTTACCAACAAACTTGCGTAAGACTGAGATGCGTTTTTAGTTTGCTCACAAAGAGCTTGCATTGAATCAAAATGAAGACCTACATGTTGATCTTGCGCGTTGCGCTTACCCAGCATATTAAAGTCATTGAAAGCATTTATGCTGTGTTGAGTAAGCTCTCCAAGACCGTACAGCGCAGTGATTCCCTTGGACGCCGCATACGCTCCAACCTCACTGTGGTACTCAGGTCCTTTACTACCCACCTCACCCATATCTCCAAGCACCAAAAGCCTCGGCGCACTCATACTTGATAAGACATCAATAGCTGCTAAAACTGAATCAGGGTTGGCGTTGTAGGTATCATCGACCACAAAAATATCCCTGTCACTCATTTTTAACTCAAGTAAGCGAGAGCGACCCTTGACCGGCTCAAAACACTCCAGTCCCTTGGATATTTCACTCAAAGGCACCCCCAGCGCCGTGCAAGCGCTAATAGCGGCAAGTGCGTTTTTAACATTGTGTTGTCCCGCAATGTGCAACTTTGTCTCAACAATTCCCAAAGGAGTTTTGACTTTTATGCTCCAAACCGCAGCTGAGAACTCTGCACTTAATAAATAAACATCTGGTTCGCGCTTGGCTGCAAGGTTAAAAGAAGTTGGATTTTTTTCAAACACCTGACCTGTTGAAAAAGTTAGGTATTTCTTTTGCTCACACATTGACGCCCACAGAGCTGAGTATTCATCTTCATGAGGAAACACAGCAATTCCGCCATTGGGTAACGCGTTGATGACCTGTGCGTTTTCAACCGCAACAGCTTTAACCGAGCTCATAAACTCTTGATGCTCGCGTTGGGCGTTATTGACTAAGGCGACGCTTGGTTGAGCCAAGTCAGATAAATAAGCAATTTCGCCTGGGTGGTTCATACCCAACTCGACAACGGCGCAAGTATGGTGAGCCCTGAGTCTTAGGAGAGTTTGCGGGACTCCAATATTGTTGTTTAAGTTGCCCGCCGTTGCTAACGCATCTTCGCCTGCGTGCTCTCTTAAGACACTTGCAATCATTTGCGTCACAGTTGTTTTACCGTTACTGCCTGTGACGGCAATGAGAGGTACCAAGTGCTTAAGACGCCACGCAGCTGAGAGTTGTCCAAGACCTGACAGCGTATCTTCAACACATACGGCGTCAAGGCTAAGAGCTAATGCGCTCTCTCGCGCACTCTCTTTGATCAACGCACAAACACCCTCTACCTTCGAAATATCTTGTAAAAAATCGTGAGCATCAAATCTCTCGCCTTTCAACGCGATGAAAAGGTCCCCTGCTTGCACGTTCCTAGAGTCCAATTGAATTCTTTGTACCGCAGTAGACTCGTTGCCTATAAGTTGGACGGCGCCTCTTTCTTTTGTAGACTTTGAGATACTGGCTTTTGATGCACCAAGCATGAGTGCAATCTCTCCAAGGGTTGAGTTCATGAGTTGCTTTTGCCTTAAACTCATGGCTGAGCCTCTAGCGTGCTTTGGTGACTCAGCATGGCAGCTTTGGCATGCTCAGCGTCTGAAAACGGAGTTCTAGTGCCGTTGATATCTTGGTAATTTTCATGCCCTTTACCGGCTATCAACACTATGTCTTCGCTTCTTGCTCGACCAATAATTTTTGTGATTGCAAGCGCCCTATCTAGCTCTACCTCGATTTTCGGGCTGGGTAGCGTCTCGATTCCACGCAGCATGTCATCCACAATGGCTTGCGCACTTTCGCCTCTCGGGTTATCCGAGGTGAGTAGGACTGAGTCGGCGTATTCGTTCGCAAATTTAGCCATCAAAGGGCGTTTACCAGCGTCTCGCTCACCCCCGCACCCAATCAAACAATGCAATCTCCCCTTTATCTTTTCTTTAAGAGGTATTAGACTTTGAAGGGTTTTAGCAAGTGCATCTGGCGTGTGGGCGTAATCCACAATAACCGTTGGCACCCCGACTCTGGAGCTCTCGATTCGCTGCATTCGCCCTGGCACACAGGAGAGTCTTGTGCACTTAGCCAATATCTCTTTCAAACTGTGCCCCTGAGCGCACATTGCCCCAATCACTGCGAGTAAGTTTGATAAGTTGTATAGACCTACAAATTGAGTGACCAACTCGCCGCTTTGCACCCTAGATAGTTGATCGGTGTAGGTTACTTTAAAGCTCAAACCGCCACTCTCGTTAGGATAGGAAATCTCACTTGCTTTAAGGTCAGATTTAACGTGTTGACCGTAGCCTATAAGCGTTAAATTCAAATCCTTTCTCAGCATCAAATATTCATACAACTCAAGACCTTTAGGGTCGTCTAAGTTGATGACTGCATTTTTAAGATTTGGCCAATCAAATAAAGATTTTTTAGCTCTCCAGTACTCGTCCATACTTGAGTGATAGTCCAAGTGATCTCTACTCAGGTTCGAAAAAATTGCAGTATCAATGCGAGTTCCGCTTAAGCGGTGCTCGGCAATCCCTATTGAGGAGGCCTCTAGCGCACAGTAGTTATATCCCTTTTCTTTAAATTCTCTTAAGCTGCTTTGCAGTGTCAAAGGGTCTGGCGTAGTAAGGCCGTTTGGCTTAAATTTGGACAATACTTGTCTGGGGTCTTGCTCCTGAGCGCTTGGAAGCTCACCCACACCCAGGGTGCCGATAACGAAGCACTTAGCGCCGAGTAACTCTAACGCACTGCCGACCCACCAAGCGATTGAGGTTTTTCCGTTGGTCCCGGTTACGGCTAGTACTTTTAACCTCTCACTGGGTCTGCCGTAATACTCATCCGCTATGAGACCACAATCTGTCTTGAGCCCTTTGTAGGACGCAACACTTAATTCCTTGCGGCCTACACTCTCGCTAAATAGACCGATCCCCTCCTCCTCGACCAGACATGCGTTTGCGCCCTGTTCTAAAGCACTTTGAACAAAGACTCTACCGTCAACAGCGTATCCGGGCCACGCCACAAAGCCGTCACCTTTTTTAATACGCCTACTGTCTGCGCTCAAATCACCACGCACTTTGTCTTGCAACCAACGGGCAGCCTGAATGGGTGTGTTTAGTGTTGAAATCACAAAGATTCCTTTTCTGCACTAAAAACTTGTGGTTTTACAGCCATATCGGGTTGCACACCCAGTAGCCTCAAAGTCTGTTGAACCGTTTGGCTAAAAACGGGAGCTGCATTTTCACCGCCAAAATACACGCCATCTGATGGCTCATCGATCATTACGGCCACAACTATTCGGGGCTGCTCAATGGGAGCTAAACCTACAAAAAATCCTCTGTATTTATTACTCGAGTATCCTTTACCCTCTTGTTTGTGAGCGGTACCGGTTTTGCCGCCCACTGAGTAGCCCATGGTTTGAGCAAGCGGGGCGGTTCCCCCTGGCCCTGTGACCATGTGCAGCATCCCCCTAAGCTCTGAGGCATTTGTTGCGCTTAAGATTTTTGCGCCGACTGGTTTTTCTTTACGCTTTATCAGACTCATTGGGATGATCTCCCCGTCCGCAGCAAATAAGGTGTAGGCCTGTGCAAGTTGAAAAAGGCTTGTGGATAGGCCGTAGCCATAGCTCATCGTTGCTTGCTCGATGGGGCGCCAAGTTTTATAGGCTCTCAGCTTTCCCGAACCAGCCCCTGGAAACGGCACTTGCGGCCTTTGTCCAAAGCCCACCTGCGTATAAATCTCCCACATATCTTTTGGTTGCATTTGTAATGCTATTTTTACGGCCCCGATATTGCTGGATTTTTGAATGACCTCGCGAACGCTGATAGTTCCGTGTGGGTGTGAGTCCGATATCACCACACCCGACATGTTTAAATGGCCATTACCCGTTTGAATCATGCTCTCAGGTTTGACTATGCCTCGCTCAAGAGCGAGTCCCACCACAAAGGGTTTCATCGTCGAGCCTGGCTCAAAGGTATCCGTAAGCGCCCTATTTCTGAGCTGCTCACCTGTCAGCTTGTCTCTCTTATCGGGGGAGAAACTTGGGTAATTGGCAAGCGCCAAAACTTCTGCGTTTTGCACGTCTAAAACAACCACGCTGCCGGCTTGAGCTTTATGCTGTATCACTGCTTCTTTGAGCTTCTCGAACGCAAAAAATTGGATCTTCGAGTCAATGCTCAATTGCAAATCACGCCCATCCAAGGGGGGGACCATTTCTCCGATATCTTCGACTACTTGTCCAAGTCGGTTTTTTATAACTTGACGCGTTCCAGGCTTCCCCCCGAGTTGCGAATTAAAGGTGAGCTCCAACCCCTCTTGCCCATTGTTCTCAACATTGGTAAATCCAACGATATGAGCGGCCGCGTCCCCTTCAGGATAAACGCGTTTGTACTCCATTCTGGAGAAAACACCTTTGATTTTTAACTCAGTTATTTGCTGTGCAATGGGCTCCTCAACTTGTCGCTTAAGCCACACGAAGCTTTTATCTTCGTCTTGAAGTTTTTTATCCAACTCTGTTGGACTCAGTCCCAGTAAACCAGCCAACTGCTTGAGCTTTTGCGGATCGCGATCGATCCCCTCTGGACTCGCCCAAATACTAGGAACCGGCACACTGGAGGCCATAATCAGACCATTGCGATCTAATATTTTTCCCCTATTAGCGGGTAAATCCAAGGTTCTAATAAACCGTACAGCCCCCTGGTGCTTAAAAAAAGCGTTGTCTAAAACCTGCACGTAGGCAGCCCTTGCAACGAGCCCCAAAAATCCTAGCGCTATAGCCGCGACAATGAACTGACTGCGCCATATGGGCGTCTTACTTGCCAGCAAGGGACTGGAAGTGTATTTGACGCTTCTACCAATCACGGCGTCTCTCCAAAATTAGCCAATCCACCCAGCTTTGAGACCTCTCCATGGGGCGTTGCGTACATTGTGATTGCCGGAGTAATGGGTCGCATTCTTAATTGTTCACGTGCCAACTTCTCAACTCGCACGGGCGTTGCCTCAGATCCTCTTTGCACCTCCAGACGACCGTATTCAACTTCTAATTTATGCGCCTGCGCAGTTGCTAGATCAAGCTCTGTGACGAGTTTCCTAGACTCGTACTGAGTCCTCACCAGATACAGTGCACTCGCCACCACAGCAAATAACAGCAATAAATTAATCCGTGTCACAAACTAGGCCCTATTCTTTGTGCGATACGAAGAATCGCACTCCTGCTTCTTGGGTTTGCCTTCACCTCCTCTGGTGATGCACGCACCCGTCCCAACGCTTTCAAAGCCATTACCTTTGGCTGTGCAAACGGTCGACGCCTGTCGTACTCATCTTTGGAGTGACTGGCAATAAATTGTTTAACGATTCGGTCCTCCAATGAGTGAAAACTAATCACCGCCAAACGTCCATCTGGTTTCAAAACGTTAATCACTCCCTCTAAGGCTTCTTTGAGCTCCTCGAGCTCTTGATTGATTTGAATTCGAAATGCTTGAAATGTTCGAGTTGCAGGATCTTGTCCGTACTCCCTTGTCTTCACATGCTCTCCAATCAGGCGAGCCAACTCAGCGGTTCCGCTTGGCAAACCCCTTTCTTCCCGGCGCAACACAATTGCTTTAGCAATTGAGTTGGCAAATCTTTCTTCTCCGTAGTCACGAATCACTCGAGCCATCTCCTCGACTGATACTTTGTTTAACCACTCCTCTAAACTCTCCCCCCTGGTCGAGTCCATTCGCATATCCAAAGGACCATCGAACCGAAATGAAAAACCCCTGGCAGGATTGTCTATTTGTGGTGAGCTGACGCCCAAGTCCAAAAGCACTCCAGCCACAGAGCTTGGCGGCAGTTCGCAAATGGCGCTGAAACCGCTGTGATGGATCTTTAGCCGCTCGTCCCCCATCTCCTGAGCTGCTTTGACTGCCTCCAAATC
>DAIUEA010000093.1:0-808 GCA_036845365.1 Limnohabitans sp.
CTGTTTTAACGAATTTACCGTCAACGGTTTTGGCCGCTTTCGCAAAAAACTCAGCGACCATTAAGTTGTAGTTAAGCGTCGAGGCGGAGCGCTTAAACTTACCAAAATACCGATCGTACACGTCCCTGTAAATTCGAGCGCCTACCCCGATTTGGCAGCGGGTTTTAATGATCTGGTCCCGCTCATTCATAAAAAATACCAAATTCATGTCCCCCATAGTGCAAGTCATTGCTTTTACGACATTGTTGGCCTTCACAGACAGGGGTTTTTGAGGATCTAGCTTTTGGGACTCACACGATTCAATATCTTTTTTCCTAAAAACGCTATAAAAATCCTTCTCTCCTATCCCCTTAAGCATGTCATCAAAATTAGTAAAAACTGGTTTATTTGTATTTTTCAGATAACTCAGAATAGATAGGTACTGCTGTTTGGCTAACTCACAGGTTATTAAAACGGGCTTACCATTTTCTTCAAACGCCTTTTGTCCCTCAAATTTTTTGCAGACCTGTGATACGTCTTTGTCGATGTTTATCTCTGCGTACTGCTGAGGGGCTTGCACTTGACCCCAAGCAAAGTGGGTTGCCATCAGGACATATAAAATTAAACTCAGGAGACCTTGCATCATCAATTTTTTAACTTATAAAAATTGAAGTTTAGCACCGAAGAAATTCGGGATACTTTGCAATCACGACGGAACCAGAAAATCTTTGCTAATATCGAGCCCAAGCTCATTAATTCGATCTAAAAATTGCGTCAAAAAAGCGTGCAGTCCGTTTGCTAAAATTTCATCAATGGAGCCGTATTTGAG
>DAIUEA010000093.1:818-1507 GCA_036845365.1 Limnohabitans sp.
GTATTTGAGCTCGGAGAGAAGTTTACCAGCACGCCGCTCAGTGCCCGTTGAATGTTCGTTAGCAACCATTTTCAAGTTGCTAACCACTTCGCTTAAACTGGCGTGAAGCGAGCGCGGCATATCAGATCTGAATATCAAAAGTTCTGCAACGCGCTCGGGCTTAATGGTGTCTCTGTAAACCTTCCTGTAAATCTCAAACCCTGAAACGCTTCTCAAAATCGAGCTCCAGTGATAGAAGTCGTACTCTTGGTCAGATAAGCCAGTCGCTCCAAAAAACTCTGCACTCACTCCGTGAAACTTCACATCTACCAAACGAGCGGTGTTGTCCGAGCGCTCTAAAAAAGTCCCTAGCCTCATGAAATGCAAAGCTTCGTCCATAAGCATGGTGCCCACAGTAACACCTCTAAAGAGATGAGAGCGAAATTTCACCCACTCAAAGAGTTTTGCAGGATCTCGCTTGAACTCTGATTTTTTAATCAGTTTTTGAATCTCTAGCCATGTTTGGTTTTGGGTCTCCCACACCTCGGTTGTCAAACTCCCCCTCACCGCGCGCGCGTTCTCTCTGGCAGATCTAAGGCAAGAAATAATCGAGGATGGGTTACTCTCATCCATGACCATAAAATCCATTACGTCTTTGGGCGTGATGTGAGGGTGCTTGAGGTTATAAGTGGGCAACAATTCACTAATTG
>DAIUEA010000093.1:1517-4089 GCA_036845365.1 Limnohabitans sp.
TTGATAAAAGTCCTTGTAAGCTTTGTTGAGCAGACTTTTGAGTTTGAGGCAATAACGCGGTCTGGTAATTCGCATCCAACATGCGAGCCGTGTTCTCAGCTCGCTCGGTATACCTTGACATCCAATACAAGTGATCCGCAGTTCTTGATAGCATCTTCTTTAAACCTCAAGTATCCAAGTATCCTTGGTTCCACCGCCTTGGGAGGAGTTGACGACAAGGGATCCATCTTTTAAAGCTACGCGGGTGAGCCCACCTGGAACCATTTGAACCGTCTTTCCACTCAATACAAATGGTCTTAAATCAATGTGCCTAGGAGCAAAACCGTCTTTTACGAACGTAGGACAGCTTGAAAGGCTTAAGGTGGGCTGAGAGATGTAACCACCTGGATTTTTGAGCAAGGCCTGTCTAAACTGCTCGATTTCTGACTTGCTTGCTGCAGGGCCAACTAACATCCCGTATCCCCCTGCGCCGTGAACCTCCTTGACGACTAGATCTTTCAAATTTGCTAAGGTGTATTTTAAATCCTCAGGATTTCTGCAAAGAAACGTAGGAACATTGCTGAGTATTGGTTTTTCGCCTAAATAAAACTCAATCATCTTTGGCACGTAGGGATAGACGGATTTATCGTCAGCTATTCCAGTCCCAACTGCGTTACATATGTTGACATTACCAGCCCGGTAGGCATCAATTAATCCGGCACAACCCAGGCTAGAGTCAGCTCTAAATGTGGCCGGATCGAGGAAGTCATCATCAACGCGCCTATAAATTACATCAACTTTTACAGGTCCTTGTGTGGTGCGCATGTAGACAAATCGGTCCTTTACAAAAAGATCCTGCCCCTCTACGAGCTCAATCCCCATTTGCTGAGCCAAGAATGCGTGCTCAAAATAGGCACTGTTGTACATCCCAGGTGTAAGCAGTATGACTGTAGGATCATGAGTTGTGCTTGGACTGCAAGCGCGAAGCGTTTCAAGCAGTAAGTCTGGATAGTGAGCGACAGGCGCTATTTGGTAGGTGCTAAAGAGTTCTGGGAAAAGCCGCATCATCATTTTGCGGTCTTCCAGCATATAGCTCACCCCTGAGGGAACACGAAGGTTATCCTCTAAAACGAAATACTCACCCTCCCCTTTTGCATTTGCTGCTCGAATAATATCAACACCACTGATGTGAGAGTAAGTGTTGTGAGGCACATTCACCCCCACCATCTGAGACCTAAATTGTGGATTATTTAGAATTTGTTCAGTTGGAACAATTCCGGCTTTAAGGATCTCTTGATCGTGATAAACATCGTAAATAAACTTATTTAAAGCCGTCACCCTTTGAATAAGCCCCTTTTGTAGATTGAGCCACTCTTTTGCGGGGATGATTCGGGGTAGTAAATCAAAAGGGATTAGTCGCTCAGTGCCTGCACCCCGCTCGTCTTTGTCTCCGTACACAGCGAAAGTGATCCCAACACGCCGAAAAATAAGTTCTGCCTCATCTTGATGAGATTGAATCTGAGGGATTGACTGAGAGTCCAACCACTTCTTATACGGCTCGTAATGTTGGCGCAACGATTTGTCATCGTAAGGCAAACTCAAGTACATTTCGTCAAATGGCTGCATTCAAAAAGCTCCAGTTGGGAAATTGTTAGCAATTTGAGTGCCACAGAGGACTTTATTCGTGATCTTTTTCAATAAAACCCATAAATTAAAACGAAAAACCCTCCATTTTATGGAACCCTTGTGGGTTTAGGTCAGTAACGTGAAGGCTGAAAGGGTTAAATTTAATGGGAATCGAAAAATCTTTTTAAATTTTTAAAAATAAGAAGTTCTGAGCCGCAGATAATTGAAGGGCTATTGGGTCAATTTAAGGAAAAATGAATAAAAGTCATCTACCAACACGCCCTTAATTGGTGCATAATAAAAAAGCACCAAAAGGAGGATTATGTTCCTTGTGCTGAACAGAGTTGTTTTTTTAGAGCAGACACATAAGTGCCCGGACGTATAGGTTTTTCGCCAATTCGCCACTCGGGATCATCCAAAGCCGCTACCTCGCGTCCCTTTCCTTTTGGCTTATCAAAATAGCTCTCAGATATCTTAATAAACATATCAGTTTTGCAGTGCACCCTCCACCTTGTAAGCAGGGATTGATAATCATCTCCTGTTGGAGCTTGAGATGTCTTGCTCAGATCAGCCAAAGTCCACGCGTAACGAGTGACGTGAATCGCTTTTACTGACTCTTTATCCCAGTAATAGGTCACATCTTCTGACTTATCAAGCTCAGTCCAATCTGCGTGAGCGCAGTTGAAGAAAAATAGGGCACCCAAGCAAAGCAAACATTGCGTAAGGTTTGCACTGAGCATCGAAAAATGTTTACTAAAAATTTGTGTCATATTTGTCCCCTGCCTAAGAATCGGCACCAAACAGCGACTTCTTTAATCACTTAGAGCCTAGAATATTCAACAATTTATAGTTATTGCTTGGCTTAAGTCTTGCTAGATTCAAAATTATGTCCATTCATGCTGCTTTACATCACGAAACCTGCTATGACTATGACCGGCTAGTCGAGCTAGGCCCCCAAGTGGTGCGA
>DAIUEA010000093.1:4099-7197 GCA_036845365.1 Limnohabitans sp.
CGCCCAGCCCCACATTGCAAGAGCAATGTTTTGTCCTACTCCATTAAGGTCGAACCAGACGGTCATTTCTTGAATTGGCAACAAGACCCTTTTAGCAATTATTTAGCAAGACTTGTATTTCCTAAGCCGGCAAAGAGGCTCAAAATAACAATCGATTTGATTGTTGAAATGTCGGTCTACAACCCCTTTGATTTTTTTCTGGAGCCAAGCGCCGAGAAATACCCCTTCAAGTACTCTCCTGAGCTCAAAAAAGAGCTTTCCCCCTACAGGGTTAAAGGCACTTTAAGCCCCCTTTTAAAACATTACCTAGCCCGGGTTGACCGAACGCCTTGCAACACATCTGATTTTTTGGTGCGCGTTAACCAAAAGCTAAGCCGTGATATTAAATATTTAATCAGAATGGAGCCTGGCGTTCAAACTCCTGAGGAAACTCTAGCGCTTGGCTCTGGATCTTGCAGGGATACAGCCTGGTTATTGGTTAATTTATTCAGACACCTAGGAATTGCTTCTCGGTTTGTGTCGGGCTACCTTATCCAACTCACCCCTGATGTTAAAGCTTTGGATGGACCCAGTGGGACTGAAGTTGATTTCACGGACCTTCATGCATGGTGCGAAGTTTATTTGCCGGGAGCAGGTTGGGTCGGTCTGGATCCCACATCTGGGCTTCTTGCAGGAGAGGGTCATATACCCTTAGCTTGCACGCCACTGCCCTCTAGCGCTGCCCCTATCTCTGGGCTTGTGGATGAGGCACAAGTTGAGTTTAGCCACTCCATGTCAGTAACCCGCATTTATGAATCGCCTCGCGTCACAAAACCTTACACAGATAGCGAGTGGTCAAAAATTTATAACTTAGGCCAAGAAGTTGATGAGCAGCTGGCACTTGATGATGTTCGCTTAACAATGGGGGGCGAGCCCACATTTGTTTGCGTCACGGACAGGGACGCAGCTGAGTGGAATACGGACGCACTTGGCCCTACTAAAAGACAATACGCCACACAACTGCTGCATAAATTAAGAGCCGAATACGGCGCAGGCGGCTTCCTTCATTTGGGGCAAGGTAAATGGTACCCGGGCGAGCAATTGCCCCGTTGGGCTTTGAGCATTTACTGGCGCGGGGATGGACAACCCCTTTGGAGCAATCAGGCTTTGCTGGCCGATGAGAGACAACCTCAACACAGAACTACAGAGGATGCGCAGCGTTTTATCAAACGACTTTCACATCACCTCGGGCTCGTTGATGAGTTCATCAAACCAGGATTCGAAGATACGCTTTACTACATATGGAGAGAGCGAAGACTTCCCCTAAACGTAGACCCTACCGACTCCAAGCTTGAAGATGAGATTGAGCGAGAGCGCATTAGACGTGTATTTGATCAAAAGTTAACTCACGTTGTAGGTTATGTTTTGCCCCTACAAGCCCAAGATGCCTCTCACCTAGCCGTCGACAACAATCACAAAACGCAGTGGCTCTCGGGTCCTTGGCTCACGAGAGATGAAACGATTTATTTAATTCCCGGCGACTCACCGATGGGTTATAGACTTCCCCTTGATTCACTGCCATGGGTCAAGGAGTCTGAGTATCCCTACATTATTGAGCAAGACCCTTTCGCCCCTAGAGACCCCCTTAAAAGCTTTAGTGAAATCAAATTTCAAGTACCCGCCAACGAACCCTCAACCCCTGGCGCCTCAACACCAGAGTTATCTAAAGGTGATGAGTTTTTAAACGAAACCGCCACACACTCAAGAAATTCGCCCCTGCACGCCTCCAAAGCTTCAAATAGCGCCACCTCCCGCATTCCTGCCCCTTTTGAGTCAGCGTCCTGGACCGTGCGTTCTGCGCTTTGCGTTGAAGTCAGAGACCCGCACCGCGCAAGCGGTCCCAAGGCGGTTCAACTGCAAAACGAAAAAGACAAACTCACTCGAGCCCCCAGTCAGCGAGTCCTATATGTTTTCATGCCCCCCTTAAGCCGCTTGGAGGACTACATAAATCTACTCAGTGCGGTTGAATGCACGGCCCAGGAGTTAAGTTTGCCAGTGGTCATTGAGGGCTATCCCCCACCTCGGGATGTTAGATTAAAAGTTTTACAAGTCACACCCGATCCAGGCGTGATTGAGGTCAATATTCATCCAGCCTCCAACTGGAAAGACTTGGTGTCTCAAACACAATTCTTGTATAACGCAGCGTTTGAGACCCGCCTGAGTGCAGAAAAATTTATGCTTGATGGACGCCACACTGGTACAGGTGGTGGAAATCACTTTGTTCTTGGAGGCGCAACCCCAGCGGACAGCCCCTTTTTGAGGCGTCCTGAATTACTTGCTTCGTTGCTTTTGTATTGGCACAACCATCCAAGCTTAAGCTACTTGTTTAGTGGCATGTTTATTGGCCCAACAAGCCAAGCACCTCGAATTGATGAGGCTAGAAACGATCAACTCTACGAGTTGGAGATCGCCCTTAAGGAGATTGCTCGCAGCAAAGAGATCTACGGGGAAAATATGCCGCCTTGGTTAGTCGACCGAACACTCAGAAATATCTTAATTGATGTGACGGGCAACACCCACCGCTCGGAGTTTTGCATTGACAAAATGTACTCTCCAGATTCATCAACTGGCCGTCTCGGACTTTTAGAGTTACGGGCCTTTGAGATGCCTCCTCATGCAAACATGAGCATTGTTCAACAGCTTTTACTGCGCTCCTTGATCGCCCGCTTTTGGAATGAACCTTACTCTGCCCCCCTAACCCGTTGGGGCACCGAATTACACGACAGGTTCTTACTTCCCACTTTTGTGAGAATGGACTTTGCTGATGTGATGGAGGAAATGAATATCAGCGGTTTTGCTTTTGATAGCTCTTGGTTTGATCCTCACTTTGAATTTAGATTTCCTTTAATTGGTGAACTTGTTCTCAAAGGAGTTGGGCTAAAAATTAGGACTGCCTTGGAGCCTTGGCACGTCATGGGTGAGGAAGGATCTAGCGCTGGTACAGTGAGGTATGTGGACTCATCCCTAGAGCGCTTAGAAGTATTGGTCACAGGATTCAATCAAAGCAGATATGCGGTCACTGTTAACGGTAAGACCCTGCCTTTGCAGCCTACCGCAAC